>NZ_JAAHGT010000506.1 GCF_010672385.1 Okeania sp. SIO2F4 | reverse complement strand
AGCAACTGTAGCAATACCTATGTCTTTAAAAGTATTGTCCTTTTCTGCACTAGAAAGTTCTTCATTATTTTGATAGTTATCCTGATTCTGTTCATTCATCATTAAACTCATTACCTTTTAATAGCAAATACAAATATAGTCATTAACCCTATACCTATTATATTAGAAAACCCAATTAACCACAAATATTCTTTTTTTGGTGTTGTATTTTGATAATCTTGATGAAAACTTAAAATCAATACAAAAAGAATCAAAGATAATAATAAAAATATTCCGGTGTTACGATAATTATTAGGAGCGTCAATATTAGATTCAAATAATAATGTTAAACCTCCAGAAATAGAAGATAAAGTAAGTTCAATTCCCCAGAAAAAATCTTGCCTTTGCCAACCGCTGCCTCTTGCTAATTTTTTAGCGATAGAACCTATAAGTATAACCACTAAAGGAATCAATAGTGCATTAAACAAGAGACTTAAATTAATAGTTTCAGTATTTTCCATCTTAATTGTCTTGACGAAATAATCTTTATCTCTTTTATGATTAAAATAAACTATTCTAGTTATTTTAGTTCATTGATTGAAAAGTTTAAAACTTTTCCAATTATTTATATCATCTCCGGATTAAGAGCGCGAGCAAAAAAAAATTCTCCCTTCTAAACTTTTCTTCTCTTCTGCCTTCCTTCCTGCAAAGTGTAATACCAAATTCATGCATAGGTAGTTACAGTAAAATGATTACAAAAGTGTTAGTAAATTTACTGCCGACGTAGAGGGTAAAAATCAAATTATTTCTTGAGGACAAAAAACAAATTTTTATAGTTATCAAACTATTTTTAGTCAATCATGGAACAGTTTTACTCTCAGAAAAAATAAATATTATAAATTCTTACCAAAAAAAGAGGTTTAAAGCCTCCCCTTGGATAGGGGATGAAAAGATAAAAGTTCATTATTTCAATCCTGATGGTTCAGCCAGAGGTTACTGATAACTGATAACTGATAACTGATAACTGATAACTGAAATGACCGACTGAGTTCCCCTCCAGGGAGGGGTTAGGGGTGATTTGACTCCTAAAAACAGAGCCACTGTAGCAATATTTGATGAAATTGGTATAAGTATTCAATGCAATTATAGCACTACAAAAAAGTCTGATAAAATTGATAAAATTAAAATCATTTACAGCCAATAGTTTTGACTTCAGCTAATAGCTGAATGCTATCCAGCAACAACCCTCCGAATCGTCCCCCTACTTCTTATACCGTTTCACGGAAGTTATAAGTCAAAAGTCAAAAGTCATACATTATGATTTTATAAGCTTAAAACTTTGATGCTACAGTAATTTCAGGAAATTATTTAACTTTTAAAGTTAAAAACTATTTGTGACATCTTTAAAGTGAATTAGTATTAGCTTTATAAAGCGCAGCATCCGCTTTTTTGTAGTAGTTAATATCTGGGTTACTCACCCGTCACTGATACTATTTCTAACAAACATTTATCAATTTGGGATTTTAATAGATGAGATTCTCAAAAAAATTGGGTCATTTACCCCGCCTTTTGAGGCGAAATGTTTTTGGAGAGTTGCTCAAAATCTCCGTTACACAAACAACTTCTGAGTTCTGAGTTCTGAGTTCTGACTTCGTTAAACTGGCACACATCTAGCTACAACGAGGGTATCTGGCCATTAGCCAAGCGATCGCTACCTTGTCCAAATTAAGAAACCAAATTCAAAATCCAAAAATCATGTCATAAATAACTTTTATTTAGGAAGTAATAGCCGGAAATTATTGCCAGTTAAATTTTTCAGCTCATACAGTCAAAAATATTGACTTTTGACTTTTGACTTTTGACTTTCGTGAAAGAGTATAAGTGACAATTATATGGCAACCTGAAAGATAGAAAACAATAGACTACTGAGCCGTTCGCTACAGAAAAATAACGATA
Source organism: Okeania sp. SIO2F4 (assembly GCF_010672385.1). Taxonomy (GTDB): domain Bacteria; phylum Cyanobacteriota; class Cyanobacteriia; order Cyanobacteriales; family Microcoleaceae; genus Trichodesmium. The sequence continues at coordinate 4,947 of NZ_JAAHGT010000506.1, read as the reverse complement.
TATTATGCAAACCCTGGCAAACCCAACTAAAACTCCTATAAACCAACCAGCCTTTGACACGACTATCCATCGGCGAAAAACTCGTTCGGTCAAAGTAGGTGACATAACCATCGGTGGTGGCCATCCAGTCGTTGTCCAGTCAATGATCAATGAAGATACCCTTGACATTGACGGTTCCGTAGCTGCTATTCGACGTTTACATGAAATAGGTTGCGAAATTGTCCGTGTTACTGTTCCTAGTATGGCCCATGCTAAATCTCTGGCAGATATCAAACAGAAATTAGCAGAAATCTACAAACCTGTGCCACTGGTTGCCGACGTTCATCATAACGGCATGAAAATAGCCCTGGAAGTGGCAAAACACGTTGATAAAGTGCGAATTAATCCTGGTTTATATGTATTTGAAAAGCCACAAACTGGCAGAAATGAATATACCCAAGCAGAATTTGAAGAAATAGGTAATAAAATTCGCCAAACTCTAGAACCCTTGGTGGTCTCTCTGAGAGACCAAAACAAAGCCATGCGCATTGGAGTTAATCATGGCTCCCTGGCTGAAAGGATGCTCTTTACTTATGGGGACACTCCAGAAGGTATGGTAGAATCTGCCCTAGAATTTCTCAAAATTTGTGAATCTTTAGACTACTATAACCTGGTAATTTCTCTGAAAGCTTCACGGGTGCCAGTAATGCTCGCTGCTTATCGGTTAATGGTGAAGCGGATGGATGAACTAGGTATGGCTTATCCTCTACATTTAGGTGTGACGGAAGCGGGGGATGGAGAGTATGGTCGAATTAAGTCTACTGCTGGTATTGGCACACTTTTAGCAGAAGGAATAGGGGATACAATTCGTGTATCTTTAACTGAAGCACCCGAAAAAGAGATTCCAGTTTGTTACGGTATTCTCCAAGCCTTGGGTCTCCGGAAAACAATGGTAGAGTATGTAGCTTGTCCCTCCTGTGGTCGTACTTTATTCAATCTTGAGGATGTTCTGCATCAAGTGCGGGAAGCAACAAAACACCTAACAGGATTGGATATTGCCGTTATGGGTTGTATTGTTAATGGTCCAGGAGAAATGGCTGATGCAGATTATGGTTATGTAGGCAAGCAAGCTGGTTATATTTCGTTATATCGTGGGCGGGAAGAAATAAAGAAAGTCCCCGAATCTCAAGGAGTGGAAGAATTAATTAATTTAATTAAAGCTGATGGGCGTTGGGTTGAACCCTAGTTTATAATTGAGATGTTTGTAGTGGGAGTGTATTTTTATTGCACCCCACTTTTTCCGGGCTGAAAATTGCTCAAACCTTTATCTGTCAATCCTTTGATATTTAATCAGCCAGCCCTAATTAGTTTAGGAGTTGGTTGAAGAAACTGTTTGTAAAATGAAAATTAAATCCTTTTTTATCTACTTATAGAAATTGGAAAATATCCGTCGTAACCTACTGAGATTAAACATTCTATCTTTCTTAATCTTTGTTTAATCGAAAGTACCTTAATACAAATAGGGTTTGCTGAAAAAAGCAGATCATGGGGAGAAGAGTGAGTAAGAAACTCACGACTTACTCAAAGCTACTATGTATAGAGTTAAAAAACTATAACGTAATAGTTTTTAACGCTATATCTGTGGTCTCTGCTTAATTTCTAAAATTCCCAAAAAGTTTTCTACCCTTGTCTGCCCAAAGTGCTAACTTTATTGATAATTTTAGATGTGATACCTGATACTTTTTTCTACCTCAAGAAGGCACTTACCTTTATCTGTCAATGCGCGCGAGAATTAACCAGCAAGCCATAAATAGTATAGTTTAGATAGTAAAAAAAATCCATAACTTAAAGGGAATAGCAAAAAATAAATTATCCAATTTTTGAACTAGACCTGGAAAGTTTTGCTGCCTCTCTTCCCTACTCCCTACTCCCTACTCCCTACTCCCTAAACTCAGGGTAATTGTATATTTTTTTATTTTGGAGGTCCCTAAAAAACAAACCATAATTTTAAATGCCTAAAAATAAAGTTGAGATCAACTAAATTCAGATAATCAGGAGAGTAAAAAAATAAAAAATAAATATAGGACTTACGCAAAAACCGGGTTGATAGACGAAATTTCCCATAATTGCTAAAAACAATAATCACGACAATAAACCCGGTTTCTTCTTTAGGTACGCAAGTCCTGAAATTATCAAATTTCTATACCCTATATTTATCAATAGATTATTAGTAGAGAAGTTTGACTTTAAACTTACCAAACAAGCTAACTCTAAGCAATAGTTATATATTCTTTCTAAATTGGATATAGCTATGATGTAGTAATTATTTAAATTCATTCAACAAACAAAATGGTTATAGCAAAACGTGGACTTATCCTTGGTGCAACAGCATTAATGTTAACAGGCGTCACTGTGATCGGCGCTGGTATTCATCTTTCTTCTCAAGCATCATTAAATAATAACAACCCTAAAGAATTAATCGACCAAGTTTGGCAGATTATTGATAAAACTTATGTAGATGGTACTTTCAATCAAGTAGACTGGAAAGCGACTCGCACTGAGTATCTCGATCAAACTTATGCCAGTGATGAACAAGCTTATGATGCAATTCGGGAAATGCTAGAAAAGTTAGGCGATCCTTACACCCGTTTCATGGACCCCGAAGAGTTTAAAAATATGCAAATAGACACTTCTGGGGAACTAACAGGTGTAGGTATTCAGCTAACCCAAGACCAGGATACAAAAAAATTGGTAGTAATTTCACCAATAGAAGATACTCCAGCTTTTGATGCAGGTATTCAAGCTAAAGATATTATTACCAAAATTGATGGTCAAAGCACTGAGGGAATGGATATTAATCAGGCAGTAAGTCTGATTCGCGGTCCAATTGGTAGTCAAGTAACTTTAACTATTAAACGAGAAAATCAGGAAATAGAGTTTCCTATTGTTCGGGCAAAAATTGAAATTCATCCTGTTAAGTATTCTCAGAAAGAAAGTTCTCTTGGTCAAGTTGGTTATATCCGCTTAAACCAATTTAGTGCGAATGCTGCTGGTGAGATGCGAGAGGCAATAGATGATTTGGAAACTCAGAATGTGTCTGGTTATATTCTAGATTTACGTTCTAATCCTGGTGGATTGCTATATGCTAGTATCGAAATTGCTAGGATGTGGCTAGATCGCGGAGATATTGTTTCTACAGTAAATCGTAATGGTGTCACGGATCGCCAGAAAGCTAATAATAGGTCTTTGACAGATAAGCCATTAGTTATTATGGTAGATGGAGGTTCTGCGAGTGCAAGTGAGATTCTTTCTGGTGCGCTGCAAGATAACAACCGAGCTACATTAGTAGGTACTAAGACTTTTGGTAAAGGGTTAGTGCAGTCAGTACGCGGTGTTGGTAAAGGTGCAGGGTTAGCGGTGACGATCGCTAAATACTTTACTCCTAGTGGTCGTGATATTAACCATGAGGGAATTGTACCAGATGTGGAAATATCTTTGACAGATGCACAAAAAGAAAGTTTGCGGAAAAATCGCGACCAAATTGGTACTATTGAAGATCCTCAATACGCAAAAGCATTAGACATCTTGACTCAGGAAATTGCTGCTGTCCAAAATAAGAAAGCTCAGTTTGGCAACTAGAGCATTAACGAAGTCAGAAGTCAGAAATCAGAAGTTGTTTTTGTAACGGAGATTAGAGCAACTCTCCAAAAACATTTCGCTTTAAAAGGTTTGGTTGCGCGACCCAATTATTTTGATAAATTCAATTCATTATTGTGGCTTACACTTACCAGCTCTAATTAACCCTACACGACGGGTAATTGCTTCATCAACAGAATTAAATGGACCCCATATTTCTACAGTATAGGGGTCTTTTTTTTGTTCGACTTGTTCAGCAGCTAAAATTTCACAGATACCCTCTGGTTTCTTGATTATATAGAATTTTGGTGATGAGTCGCTCATAAAATTATCAAATTCAAAACATGGGATTTCAACAATTAATAATTAATAATTAATAATTAATAATTACCTCTTCTTATAACGGATAGGATTGGGTAAAAGGAATTTTTTTCTTTTCTTGGTCGATTGGATATGGCGATTCGGCTGTCGCCGACATGAAAAGCGGAGCGGCTCTGCACTCTTCGGGAGACCTCGCCATCCCATCCTAAGGTCATGCTCCGCAAACGACCGCTTTTTCTCCATGAATGGAGAGGCTTTATACCTTAATTTTTCGCTAAACTTTATGTTGTCATCTTTTCCCTTAGCTATAAGTTAGGTGGGCATAAATAAGCCTTAAAACTAAAAATCAGAAAATAAAGCTAGAAAATACTTTTTCAAAGGTTTTCACTGTTTTGAATCTTCGTCGCTATTTTATAAATAATTAAACCCAGCTATTTAGGAATAAGATTTGCTTTATCTATTACTTCCAGCAGTAAAGCAGAAAAACAAGTATCAAGTCAAGATATTAACCAAACTGCCCAGATTTTAGAAAAAAATAGAAGAGTACAACCGACTTAACCAACCTCCGGCAAAATCTCAACCCTTTACAAACTTAAACCAGGAAACTATAACCACAGTTAAATAGACAAATAACAACATTTTAGGACAAATAGAACAATAGACATCTGGTGATAATTAAAAATTAAATCAATTATCGTCCAGAAATCATTAATTCTTTCCCCCTACTCCCTACTCCCTACTCCCTCTTTTCCGGAGATGTCTAATATAATCAACTCACAACCTTCAGAAATATCTCCCTTCTTAGAGCAACTTAATTCTGTCAATCAACTCAGTGGTACTTGGACATTTTATGGTCGAAAAAATGGCTGAAATTCAGTCTAGACAAGGGAATTACGTCGATGCCATAAAAATGGCTGAAACCCTTGACAGTTAAGGACCCATACCTTTTTGACGTGAAACACTCTGCCTATATATATTTGAGGCTATTTTATGACTTTGTTTTGTTTAAGA
>NZ_JAAHGT010000505.1 GCF_010672385.1 Okeania sp. SIO2F4 | reverse complement strand
AGTACGTTTGACTGGTCAGGAGTATGAGTTAACATCTCTGTCTTCTACGGAACGTCGTCAAATACATACTATGCTCCAGGACTGTGAAGATCTAGAAACTTACAGTCATGGACAGGAACCAGACCGCCGTTTAGTCGTAAAAATTAGAAACTAACAACAAAGAGGAAAAATTGGGAGAAAATTATGATTTATAAACATTAAAATCATTAATTTAAGTACAGCTAATTCAGAATTCTATATCTAAGAATTCTGGATTAGTGGTAAGGAATAAGTGGGGTGAAACAAAATGGAATTAATATATATTCCTAGTCTGTTGAAAAAAACCGATCGGACTGAATTGCTCGAGTTTGAAGAGTTTATATTAGACTTGGAAACACTGACTCCAGTTAGGGGTTATTTACAAGTAACTCATCATGGAAATTATCTGGAAGTTAAAGGAAAATCCGAAACAATTATTACCCTCACTTGTGATAGATGTTTAAAACAGTATAACTATAAATTGGTGATTCATCCAAAAGAATTAATTTGGTTAAATGAAGTGACAACTCAAAAAGAGTTATTCCACATAGAGGTGGAAAATTCTGTGGAACATTTAGTAGAAACTTTGTCTCCAGATGGATATTTGAACCCTAGAGAATGGGTATATGAACAGGTTTGTTTAGCAGTTCCTCCCAGAAAGTTATGTGACAATAATTGCCAAGGTATACAATTATCTGATATGAATACCTCATCATCGGTTTTAGATAGTCGATGGGCTGCTTTAGAAGCGATAAAAAGGCAACTGAATAATAGTTGAGAGTTGACTTTGAGAGTAGATTATTAAGAATTAACTCAAAAAGAATTAACTCAAAAAAAGAATGGCAAAATTAACGATTATGAATAGTAATATATTTATTAAGAATTTAATGAATTTTTTGCCGACTTCACTTCGTGATAAAATTTATCGTTTCAAACAAAAAGTGAAAACTATTTATCAGGAACTGAAAATTATTTATGGTAAGCTAACAAGAAAAATTATAGGACGTCCTGCATTTCCAAAATTAGAAAATGGAGTTATCAACCTTCATGTTGGATGTGGTCATATTAATCATCCAAAATTTATTAATATTGATGGATTACTGGCACCTCATATTCACTACATACGCCCAATAGATAGTTTAGCTCCTTTTAAAGATAGCAGCGTAGACTTGATTTATGGTTCTCATTGTCTAGAACATTTTTCCCATCGTATAGTTTCTCAAGTCTTAAATGAATGGTTTCGAGTCCTTAAGAAAGGTGGCATTCTGCGTATTTCTGTTCCTGACTTTGATTTTTTAATAGATAAATACAGAGCAAGTGGAAATGATATTAATAAGATTATCAGTCCTTTAATGGGTGGAAAAAACTATAAATTTAACTTTCACATGACAGTATTTAATCAATCAAATTTAGAGTTACTTATCAAAAAAACAGGATTTAAGGAGGTTATAAAATGGCAACCAGGATGGTGTGAAATGACTACACTTAATGATACCTCGAAAAAGAAAATCAGCCTAAATATTGAAGCAGTTAAGTAATTGTTTTTATTGGTTAGTCTATCTAATCACTGTCGCTATTTATAATAATTGATGAATTTTCAAGAAGAGTTTGAACTACTACTCCGCTCACGCTACTCAATAATTTATATCCAGACAAGGGAAGAAGAACGAGTAGAAAATGCAATTGCTGAATCAGCAAAAAAACAAGGTAATAGGGCAGTATATCTTTGGGATTTTGTGGAAGGATATCAAAATAATCCGAATGATATAGGTTTTGGAAAAAGAAATCCTCTTCAAGGTTTAGAACTTGTAGAAAAGTTGCCTGAATCAGCTCCGGCAATATTTATCTTGCGAGATTTTCAGAGATTTTTGGAAGATATTTCTATTTCTAGGAAGCTCAGGAATTTGGCAAAAAAGTTAAAATCTCAACCCAAAAATATAGTTATTTTAGCTCCTCAAATATCTGTTCCAGAAGATTTAACTGAAGTTATTACAATCATAGAATTTCCACTACCAAATAGTCAAGAAATTTCTCAGGAGGTAGAACGTTTGTTAGTGGCAATGGGTCAATATGCAGAGAAACGTTTATTAGATGAAGTGGTTAGAGCAGCTCAAGGGTTATCTATTGAAAGAATTAGAAGAGTTTTGGCTAAGGCGATCGCTACTCACGGAGAATTGCAGCTTAATGATGTGGATTTAATTTTAGAAGAAAAACGCCAAACTATTCGGCAAACTCAAATATTGGACTTTTATCCTGCCCATGAAAATATTTCCGATATTGGGGGTTTGGATAATTTGAAAGATTGGTTATTACGACGGGGAGGGGCATTTTCTGAACGAGCAAGACAATATGGTTTACCTCATCCGAGAGGTTTACTTTTGGTAGGAATACAAGGTACGGGTAAGTCTCTTACCGCTAAGGCGATCGCTCATCATTGGCATTTACCTTTATTACGTTTGGATGTGGGCCGTTTATTTGGTGGTTTGGTGGGAGAGTCGGAGTCTCGTACCCGACAGATGATTTCTATTGCTGAAGCTTTGGCACCTTGTGTCCTGTGGATAGATGAAATTGATAAAGGTTTTGCAGGATTTAAAAGTCAAGGAGATGCTGGTACTACGAGTCGCGTTTTTGGTACTTTTATTACTTGGTTAGCTGAAAAAATATCTCCTGTGTTTGTGGTAGCTACTGCTAATAATATTGAATCTTTACCACCGGAAATATTACGAAAAGGTAGGTTTGATGAAATATTTTTTGTGGGTTTGCCTAGTCAGGAAGAAAGAAAAGCTATTTTTGAGGTACATTTATCTCGGTTACGACCTCATAATATTAGGATTTATGATATAGATAGATTAGCTTATGAAACTCCAGATTTTTCTGGTGCAGAAATAGAGCAATCTTTAATAGAAGCTATGCACATTGGGTTTAGTCAAAATCGTGAGTTTACTACTGAGGATATCTTGGAGTCTGCTAGTCAAATTATTCCTTTAGCTAGAACTGCTGAAGAACAAATTAAGTTTTTACAAGATTGGGCAGCGGCAGGTAAAGCACGTCTTGCTTCTAGATCTGATGGCTTCAAAGGTAAATTTTAAGTATAGCCATTATATTGCTTATGGGTAAGTTAAAAGTAAAAAGTAAAAAGTAATCTTTGACTGATAAGGTAAAAATTTATAGGTGTTAGGCAACTGAGAATTTGATATTATCTCAAGTCTTATTAATGAGCTATAATAAAAATGTTTTTCTATTTAAAATTGCTCCCTATTCCCTATTCCCTATTCCCTGTTCCCTATTCCCTATTCCCTTGAAAAAAACTGAAAAATTATGAATTTGTATGGATTCTTCAAATTTTTAGTAGGGTTTATTTTAGCAATACTGTTACTAGCTGGAGCTAGTGCAGCAGCAGTTCTCTATTTTGCTGCTAAACTCACAAGAATGCCTGAAAAACCAATATTTCAAAATGAAAAACCTGTAGTCCAAAAAGTCAGTACATCTCCTCAAGCAACGAACAGTAAAAATCAATTAGAGCCTGGATCTTACAGAGCAGTTGTGATTGAACCTATTGGTTTGATTCTTCGCGATACTCCTAGCAGAAATTCTAATCGTATAGGAGGTATTTCTTATCAAGAAGAAGTTATAGTTTTGGAAGAAAGTTCTGATAAGAGATGGCAAAAAGTTCGGGTAGATGATGGGAGCGATCGTATAGGTTGGGTTTCAGGAGGTAATACTGAAAGGTTGGATTAGATTATCAACTTTTTACATCAGTTAAAATTGACTTTATTCCTGTAGATTAAAGTAATAAAATATATATAAGATTTATAGGACTTACAAGTTGTTAAAATACCAGCATAATTTATCGTAGTTTTTAAGTATAACTCTAGCCATTTCTTATGAAGATTAATTAGGGCTTACCGATCAAATATAAAACTATTGACAAATAAAAGTTTTAGCCTTTTTAAGTCGAAAAAAAATGCAACTTTTTAAGCTAGAGAGACCAAAAAGTTAGGATAAAAGGCAGAATAATTGCAGAAAAATCAAGGGATAAAATATCCGAGTACCTCCTCTAAATTCCCCATTCCTCCTGACTCCTGACTCCTGACTCCTGACTTCTACCCCTACCACTCATACTTTTTCAGCAAACCCTAATTATTCAGCAGTGGGAGCATATTGCTCCCCTACATAAGCGAGATACTTTTTCCCTAAAATCTAGAACTTATATTACCTAAATCAGACTTAAGAATTGATATATATTTCATCTTCTTCAGCAATAGACAAACCTTTTTTTTGGTCGATAATTTTCACAATTCCATCATTTGTTAAATCTTCAATATATTCTAACAAATCATTTTTCAACACCTCCGGATCGACTTCTTCTAATTCTAAAATATCCTCATAAGCTTCTTGGATAGACTCAGATCCTATTAAGGCAAATAACATTTTAGCTGCTACTTCATCCAACAGAAAATCTTCACCTTCTTGTTGAGCATTAACAACAAAAATTCCTCCCTCATCTTCTGCTAGAAAAAAATCATTAGTGAATGATACTTTTTGAGTGAATGAAATGTTCACAACTTACCTCTAATACCAATAAAATTAATTCAAAAAAATACTGCTTTTGGATAGCAAGATATAATATACAATAGTTAAACAATTATTTTCTATTAAGTAATAGTTAAGAATATGAACCTTCGTATAGGTAATGGCTACGACATTCATAAATTAGGGCCAGAAAGACCATTGATTTTGGGAGGAATCAAAATTGACCATGAAATGGGACTTATTGGCCATAGCGATGCGGATGTTCTGACCCATGCCATTATGGATGCAATGTTAGGCGCTCTAAGTTTGGGTGATATTGGTCATTATTTCCCTCCAAGCGATCCACAATGGGCTGGAGCTGATAGTATAGATTTATTAAATCGTGTCAATCATTTAGTTAAGGCTGCTTGCTGGAAAATTAGCAATATTGACTCAGTAGTAGTAGCAGAGCGTCCTAAACTAAAACCACATATAGAGAAAATGCGATCGCGTCTTGCTACTACTTTAGAATTAGAAGCAAATCAAGTTAGTATTAAAGCTACTACTAATGAAAAATTAGGTCCTGTAGGTAGAGAGGAAGGTATTGCTGCTTATGCGGTGGTTTTGCTAGAGAAATATGAGGGGTTGTAACTGTTAATAGCAATCCTAAATGATTCGTGAAAAAAAAATTTAGGGGTAAAAATTATACCTTTAAATTAGGTTTAGCAAAAATTGTAATATTGTAGGATTTTAGACTCTAAACTCCAGGAAAAATGGCATTTGGAAACCAAACCCCTGCAGCTTTTTTCACAAATTATTTTCATCAATATTTTTTTCTTTCCTGGACAAATAAGATTTGCAATTTGGCTGACAACACTGACAATTTTCTTTAGGGCAAATTAGATAACCGCAGGTCGGACAGTTTTCTTCTCTTCCAATTAGGAGTGGATAATTGCCACATTTTCCTTTCTTTTCTATCTTTCCACCACAGTAAGCAATAATAGTTTTCCAGGAATCATGGGAAGCTTTTTTTCCTTGCAAAATTCCTTCATGTCTAAACTTAAATATCTTAAATTCGCTCAATTTTGTTTCTTCTTGATTTTCCCAAAGAGTCTGTAAAGTATTGCAAAAACTTTGTATTGTCTGCAAAGGATCATAAATTTTCAATGGATGATTTGTTTTGGAATTTTCAAGATTATCTGTCTGGGAATCTTCAAATGGAATAGGTAAATACTCTTGTGGATTATTTATCTGCGAATCTCCATATAAAATGTCTGAATACTCTTGGGGACTATACTCTGAATTATCCTCTTCAAGCATCTGTAAAAAATGTTTGAGTAGAGAAATATATAGATGAGATAGAGAGATTATTTTCTTTTTAGGAGATCGAGGTATATTTATGAGAGATTTTATAAAATCACGTTTCCATTTTGGTAAATGGTTTTGCCACTTTGTAGATAAATTTTCCCTGGTAACAATAAACAGTGGTAAAGGATTAATTCCTAGGATAGAAATATCTTCCCAAGTAGGAACTTCTCCATCTGATAGATTTGCCATTAAATTCTTAAAATCCTGAATTATTCTAATCTGTTTTTTGTAAAATATATCTCCATAGTCAAAGAACCAATGAGGTAAATAAGAATTAGAAATTTTGCCCCTAGGTGAATAAGAATTATAATTTTCTGATATAGAGGAATCAGAGTATAAATTTTCCAACCTAGATAAATCAATTTCTAGCCTATTTTTTTTACCAATAATTTTCTTTAGTTCGTCAAGTAATTTTTTGTAAAAAACTCCTAATATTTTCGGTTTTGGCACATTATTTAGCTTCTTTTCTCCATCAATAACTTGTTTTGACAAATAAGGAGATAAAAGACCAACAATATAAACTTCTTTTTTCCCCTTATCCTTATTTGTTCGTTTCTCCTTAAATTCAGGAACACAAAACTCAGAGTAAATTTTTGAAACAGTAAGTCGAGCATTTTTAACATCAAGCAAAGTCTTTTTATCGAGTCTAATATCTCCTAATTTCCAGTCTGAGCTTTGTTTAGTAATCTGATGAATAGAAATATCTTCTACTTGATATCCCAAAGCACGAGAAAATTTAATAACTAGCTTTTCTGCTCCTCTAGCAGAAACCATTTGAGCGTATTTGAATTCATTTGAATTTATAGCAGGTTCCCACTCTTTTATTAGTTGTTTATCATTCTCATTTTCTCTAACTTCTTTATATAATTCTTTCCAATCTTGTTTTAAGTATTTAGCATAGGGATAATCAGAATTATTAAAGTTAATGACTATTTGAAAAAATTCCTTGTAGAAGTTTCGTATAGCTCGTCTTTTATGCTCTATAGG
>NZ_JAAHGT010000504.1 GCF_010672385.1 Okeania sp. SIO2F4 | reverse complement strand
AAATTAATAAATCTGGGACTGTATCTTCCAAAGTTTTCCAGAAATCTCGTTCATCATTCAGGGTGACGGCTTTAATTCCCCACTGCGTTAGTATGTGTTTGATAATCTCTAAAGTTGACCAATCGTAATCTACTATCATAACAGTTCCAGGTATCTGATTTTTTCGCCAGATATCTAATACTATATCTATTACTTGAGCTGCTGGTAGTTGCTTTGTTAAATATGCTGATGCTCCTAATTTAGCAATCTTAATTCGATCGCTCAAGTCTCCCTGAGTATTAAGTACAACTACTGGTAAAAATGGCATCTGACTCGACAATTTTGCTAAGATTTTTTCCGCATTGCTGGTAATCTCAAGGTCTAGTAAAACTACATTTGCAGAAAATAATAAATCTTGGCAATGGGAGTGGCAGTCATGATTAATATAAGCATCTATATCTGTAAGTAATGTAGAATTTTTCGCCAGTATACATTGTACTTTTTTAGTAGTAGCTTCCTGAAGTAATTGTTTAGCTAATAAATTATCTTCTAGTATTAACAATAACTTGCATTCTTGGGAAAAACTATCTGTATAACTTAAATAAGTTTCTGTAGAGGATTTAGCATCAATATATTTTGGTTGCTGATTTAGACTTTGTTTATTATCGATATTACTATTATGCCTATCTATCTCGTTGCGTAGAGTGCTAAGTAGTTTAGATATATGAAAATTTTTTGCAGAATTAATAGGTAGTTCTGCTGTCAATAAAGTTTCTATTTCTCTAGCCAAATCTGAGCCATAGGCCAAACCAAATGTACCGAGAGAACCTGCTAATTTATGAGCTTCTTGTTGTGCTTGATGTTGCAAATTAGTCTCTAATTTTCCATTTTTTCCAGCTATTACTGCTTGTTCTACCACATCAATTCGTTCACTTATACTTCCCTTAACTCTATCCCAAATTTTATTTATTGACTGTTGCAGCTTTTGTTGATATTTATTAGATATATTAGGTTCAGTTTTATCCTTTTTTTGACTTTTTTTGAGAGGTAAATTATTCTTTTGTTGTTTAAGTCTATAACCTAAACCATAGACAGTTTCAATTAAATCAGTGGGAGCATTTACTGATTTTAATTTGTGTCTTAAACCTTTAATATGCGCTCTAACAGTATCTTCTGTGGGTGTGTCTTCCAAATCCCAAACCCGATCTAAAATTACACTACAACTAAATACTCTTTGGGTATTGTGCATCAACAGATTTAGTATTTCATATTCTTTAGGAGTAAGATTTAACTGCTTGTCATTGTAACTAACTTCACAACTTTGAGGATTCAAACATAAACCACCCCATTTTTTAATAACAGAAGCAGACTCATTTCCCCGTCGTAATAATGCTCTAATTCTAGCTAAAAGTTCTTCCAGATTAAATGGTTTGACTACATAATCATCAGCTCCAGCATCTAAACCTTTTATCTTATCTTGACTGTTGTCGCGAGCTGTTAAAAGTAAAATAGGAATTTTTTTATTAAAATAGCGCAACTTTTGACATAGAGTAATACCATCTAATTTTGGCAGCATTACATCTAATAAAATCAAATCATAATTAAAAGCTTGAGCTTGCTCCCAACCTGCTTGACCATCTGTGGCTATATCAACTACAAAAAGTTGTTCGGTTAAGGCATCAGCTAAAGTTTTGGCGATAATCTTATCATCTTCTACAACTAAAATTTTCATTGATTGCTTGTTTTAATTAATTGTAGTTAGTGTTGTTTTAATCAGCTTTTTTAGTAAGTAAGTTTTATTAAAAAAATAGCGTCGATCAAATAGATGATATACAGTATTTTATAATTTTAGGAAACACCGAATCTGGGAACACTATAGGAGGGAAAAATACTGTATTTATTCATAAAATAACCCCTATAGTAGAGTGATTTGTTAATATTTACCTGTGTGATAACAATTAATAGGGTTTCACGGAAGTCATGCTTTCCAAACTCAAAAGTTAAAAGTCATCTTTGAGCGACTAAATAAAATAAATTACTCCACAGTAATTCCAGGGAATTATTTCACATCATAAGTTGGAAAATATTTGTGACATTTTTAAAGTTAATTACTGTAACTTATAGATAGTTTTTTTTCTACTAGCTCAGAACTACTAAAATACAGTTTATTACTTATGATCGGCAAATAAAATAAGTAGATTATTGAATAACAAACTATATGTTTTTGCCGTTCAATTTTTAGGTACTTTGAGAGTAAGGCAGTGGTGTACAAGTAGTGATATTTAAAGAAAAATTCCAGTAGGCAAGTAATTACTATTCTTTTGATAAGGAGAGAATTAGGGCAGTTTTATGTTTCCTATTAAAATGTTCCCTACTTCCACCGTAAATCACTACATCTATACCCCTACGGTTCAGGGACTGATACACTCATACAAAAGTTAACTACAATAGCTTTTCAGCTTATACCAATGTCAAAAACCTTAATGCCTAGTTTTAGTGCTATACAAGACCACCTCAAGTTATAGCTAGCAGATCATCTTTTTACTTTTACACTTAGAAATATGGTACTAATATTTCAATATCAGAGCATATTAATTATTTAATTGTTGATGAAACTGTGTAACTTATATTGATAAATTTCCCACCCACATTTAAAAATAATGTGGGCGGATAAAATATGCTTACATTACAGAATTAACTTCAGCAATTTCAGGAATTTTTTCCTGGAGTTTACGCTCTATACCCATTTTAAGAGTCATGGTAGAACTGGGACAAGAACTACAAGCTCCCTGTAATCTGAGATTAACTATTGGACCGTCAATATCTACTAATTCGACGTTACCACCATCTGCTGCAAGAAAGGGACGTAATTCATCTAATACAGTTTCAACATTTTCCTTAGTAAGTGCTAGTGCTTGACTCATTTTTTTCTCCTTGTTTTTTTGAATCTATTACAGATACTAGAACTATGGTTCATCCTAACTGACTGAACAGGGAAATAAACCAAAATTTCAGATTTTTATACAACTGCTGGTTCTAATAGTTTTATATTAGAATAGTTAAATTCAGTTGTTGTTTTTTGACCCTTTTCTGTAGAATTAACAACTTGACGAACCATTATGTAGTAGTTGCCAATTTTTTCATAAGAGTCCTCAAATTCTAGTTCCCTAATTACTTCATTGGTTTGAGGGTTACGGAAAATAGCGTTATAGTGAGTAGCAATACAACCTTCTGGTGTCTCCAAGCTTTTATGGGTATTAATCACGAAGGCCATCCGACCCATTACTCGACTAACTAGACAAATTTCTTTGCCTCTAACTTTGTAATTTGACCCCATGGCATCCCCTTCAACGAGAATTTCAACTGCGCCTGAACCGTCGCTATTACCAAGACTGAAGCTATTTTTACCGTGGGATGCTTCAAATGATGAACGTTTGCGGTGAGTAACTACGTCCCGTAGTTGGGTATAAACGCTTTGTTGTACTTCTTCGTCTGGGATACCTGTGACTTCTACAGTTAAGTCTGGCTTAATCCAAATTTGGCCGTTGTATACTTCTGATCCTTGTTTAAGTTCGATATTAGCACTACAACCAGGAAAATTAGAGTCCCAAGTGTAGCGATTTTCGTAGGCAGCTTTAAATAAATCACGAGCATTTTGCTCAGTCATAGAAACCTCGTTTTCTAGAAATTATCTTCTATTATTTTACCATTAAATAGTAGTTTTGGCATTTAAGACTATAGGAAATGACAAGTATAACAATTCTGTTACAGTCATAATATTTTGGTGCATATTTGGAGTTGCCGAGTCAGGATTCACCTAGTTATAATTTCCAGATTTTTCTGTGAATTTTAGCTATTATTTAATTCCTCAAAATTTATTGATAATTGCTAAGTATTATGTGCCCAAATAATTGAACATTTGTCAGCAGGAATAATTACTGGAAACCAAAAATATACTTGTATAGCAATCCTCTGCACAGTTGTAATATTTTGGTGGTAGTTAAGAGTCAGGTAGGGGAGCCGTCGGATTGGCGACGTACAGAATTTCAAGAGTTTTCAGTTAAAATTAACTGTTATAAAAATTTTCACAACCAATGGGCGGATTGCTATATCTGTTATTCAGCTTTATTTAACTATACAGGAGTTTTTTTATGGGTAGAATACAATAGGGGCGTTCCATGGAAAGTCCCTACAAGGTTTTGATTTTAACGTGAGGTTATCTATCTGAAAAATCCTGTAAACATCACAACTTTTAACTTATGAAAAAACTGAAATTTTGAGATATAGCATATTTTTTTATGAGCAAATAAAAATATTTTTATAATTGTTAACAATTACGCTGAGAATTTGTAATTGCTACTAAATAAAAAACATGATAGAATAAGAAAAATATAATTTTTGCATCAGCCCCCCCATTGACAAGCAGAAAAAATACGGTGGTACTATTAATATGAAACAAGACCTTTCCAGTCACGGCTATGAAATTATTAGAGAAATGGAACGTCACCAACAGCAAGGAGAAGTTACATATCAGGGACTAGGTCTTAAACAAGACCAACAAGTTGTCATCAAAGAATTTCGTTTTGCAGATGGTGAAGCTAATTGGGCAGGATTTGAAGCTTATGAACGGGAAGTAGAAATTCTCAAACAACTACAACATCCTCGCATTCCCAACTATATTGATGCCCTAGAAACTTCTGAAGGATTTTGTTTAATTACAGAATATCAAGAGGGAAAATCTTTAGCAGAAAGAAGAAGTTTTACTCCAGAACAAATTAAGCAAATTGCTATTTCAATTTTAGAGATTTTAGTTTATTTACAAAAGTCTACGCCACCAATTATTCATGGCAATATTAAACCAGAAAATATATTAGTTGGCGCTTACTCCAACGGTGATAAATTTCCTACCGCATATTTAATTAATTTTGGTTCTGCGCGTATGGGAATAGAAGAGAGTTTGACTGATGGTTTGAGTGGTACACCAGGGTTTATGTCACCAGAACAAGAATTGAATGGTACAGTCACTATCAATTCTGATTTATATAGTTTGGGTGTAACTCTAATCTGCTTACTGACAGGTACTCCTAGTACAGATGTCAAAAAATTAATTGACCGCAACTATCGCTTTAATGTCAAAAAATTAACGCCACAACTGAGTACGTTATTCACAATGTGGCTAGAAAAAATGGTATCTCCTAACGACAAAGATCGCTTTGAAAATGCAGCAGCAGCTTTAGCTGCACTCAAACCAATTCCTGTTTTTGGTGATGCTGCTAATTTTAAGAATGTGGCGATGGCAATGCAACCTGTAAAAGCATCTGCCATTGTGGGAGTTGCTAGTATTGCTGCTCTTGCTGTCTTGGCGACAAGTTTAACAGTTTTCCGACAGCAACGATATCAAACGAATTTCCAGAGAACACAAAGACCTCAGCAGGAAAGGACGATCGCCAGATTTTCTGGTAACAGCTCAATTGCTAAATTGCGAGCAACTTCAGAATGTTACAGTTGCAACCTCCGCGGTGCAAATTTGGCAGCTCTAAAACTTGAAGATGCTTATTTGCGAGATGCAAATTTATTGAAAGCTAATTTGAGGGGTGTTGAACTTAGGGGGGCAAGATTACAAAATGCGAACCTCAAGGAAGCGCAATTGCAAGGAGCAAATTTAATCAAGGCTAAACTACAGGAAGCAAATTTGTCTCGCGCTCGTTTAGAAGGTGCAAATTTAACCCATTCTAATTTGCAAAATGCCACATTGGAAAGAGCTTCTCTTGGTGGAGCAAGTTTACGTCGAGCAGTTTTAGAAAGTGCTAACCTACGGCAAGCTAATTTATCTGGTGCAAATTTGACCCATGTAAATTTGCGTGCTGCTAATCTCCATGGTGCTAATCTCAATGATGCTAATCTCACTAGAGCAAATTTAAAGGGAGCTAATTTAAAGGGAGCAAATTTAAGTGGTGCAAAGATGCATCGTGCTAGTCTCCGAGGTTTAGATCTCAGAGGTGCGACTTTAAAAGATGCTAGTCTCAGGAGAGTAGATTTAGTGGGAGCAAATTTAGCAGGTGTTAAGTTAATGGATGCTGACCTTGAGGGAGCTAACTTGAAGGGAGCTAACCTGAAGAATGCTAATTTACTAGGTGCAAACCTGGAAAATATAAATTTGGAAGGTGCTAATTTGCAAGGTGCAATTATGCCTGATGGTAGTTTTATTGAATAGATGGTCATTTCAGTTATCAGTTATCAGTTATCAATACCTTAAATTTGAAGTAGGAGACTTGAAATACTGAATTTTCTTGATTTTATCCTCTTGAAATGGGAGGTTTGAGACCTAATTTTTTGGTCAGTTAGTGGGGGTTTGGTGACCAAACTCCTACTTGGCAATAATTTCCTTGAAGGCAATATTTTGGCAGCAACAACAATGAAACTGAATGAAGACGATAAACCACATAAAGAATTAAATCAAAGTTTTCCTGTAGCAACTGCTAAACAAAACTGCACTGATTTTAATTCCCTGCTTGATTATCTCAAAAATCATCAGCACGAACTCAAGTCTATTCTGACAAATCATGGTGCTGTGGTTATTAGGGGATATGAAGTGAAAACTCCCGAGCAATTTCAACAAGTGGGATTGAATATTTTTCCCAATCTGCAAAATCAATATCCTGGTGGCGCACCTCGTCATAAAGTTGCTGAATATGTTTGGACTGCTTCTGAATTACCAAATTATCTGCCAATTGCTGGTCATACAGAATTATCTTACTCGCCATCAGACAGACCTACTTATATATTATTTTTTTCGCCTCAAGTTGCTAAAAGTGGAGGGGAAACTCCAGTTATTGATATGAAATCAGTTTTATTAGATTTACCCGAACAGTTACAGCAGAAGTTTTCCCACACCAATTTGGTCACGAAAT
>NZ_JAAHGT010000503.1 GCF_010672385.1 Okeania sp. SIO2F4 | reverse complement strand
TCTTGGGTATTTTCTAAAAAAAAAGCTAATATTTTCCCAAAATACTTATCTAATTTGAATATAGAACAACTTTTTCTAGTTGTCAAGGAGCGATCGCTTGTCAAAACTGCGCTCAGAGTTTCCCAACCTGAAAAATCCCGCGTTGTCGCCTAAGCGCAACAACGTCAGGAATATATCAAGCATTCAAACAATATTCAATCCGAACTTGTTTAATCGTCTTTTCACCCGCTTCAGATAAAAATATATCGCGCCTAACTTCTTGTAATCCTAACTCAATAAACTCGGCAAGTTCTTTCTCTGATAAAGGCCAAGGAGGACCATCAGGTACAGAATCATTGTCTCGTATGCGAGTAATCACCACAAGTGTACCCCTATTTGCCACTAAAGGAGCAATACAGTTAATAACTTGCGATCGCATCTCTACTGGCAAAGCTTGAATAGTTCGCGACTCTATTACTAGATCGAATTTACGATGCCATTCAGAATCTAAAGCCAACAGATCCGCCACCAAATAGTTTACTGAAGAATCAGGAAATCTTTCCTGACACCAGGCGATCGCCTTAGTCGAAATATCAAAAGCTGTCACCTGAAAACCCAACTTTGCTAGACCTTCCGCATCATCACCCAAACCACATCCGATAACTAAAGCAGTACGTCCTTCTCCTTGTGGTTGAGAAAAATCTAACCACTCTTGTAGATAGGGATGTGTCGTTAAACGTGCCCAAGGTATTTGTGCAGCATCACCCTCAGCTTCGGAATATAAAACATCAAACCATCCAGTGGGATCTGCTTTTTGTGATTCAGTTGCCAACTTCTTTACTTTTTGTTGAATAGCTTCTGGTAGTTGTTCAAACATTATATTTTATGTCCTAATTGTTCAGTCTTAATTTTATCCCAGTGAAGCAAAAAACATAGCTTCCTTCTGGTATAGCGCTACTTGAATCGGGAATCGGGAACAGGGAACAGGGAACAGTAGACTATCAAAGGGTTTCAGAATTTATAACTGTCCTAACCTTTGCTTCGACTGCTATAATCTAGAATTTCCCTACTGTAATCTACTAAATTTTTACTTTTTGATCTCTTATCCTACCTTGTAAAAGTAATTTTGCTAATATTTTGCTAATATTCCAAGCGTCATCTGCGCCTCGATGATGAGTTCCTTCCAAAGGAATATCTAATAATTTTAAAGCATTTGCCATCCCTACTTCTTGGGGTAAAGCATGAACTAGAGCAAACAGATTTTTCACATTAATATGTCTAATTCCAAAAGGATACTTTATGCCTCTAGATAAACATTGTTTCTCAAACATATTTTTGTCATACTCACCCCAACTTGCCCAGACTCGTTGTAAAGATTCATATTTTTTCCGTAGTTTTAAACAAGCTTCATAAAAAGTAATTCTTTGGTCAACTTCTGCTTGAGTTAAAGTTGTAAGTTTGGTACAAAATTCACTAATTTGGGAACGTTCTGGTCTAACTAAAATACTTTCTTTTTCAATAGGTTGAGCTAAAGCTACATCAACAATACAAATCCCTATTTCAATTATTTCGCTTTCTTGGTCTGGTGGGGGATATTTCTCCCAACAAGTAGCTTCAATATCAATAACAATAATCTTGTTTAGCTTAATAGTCATATTTCTAGGGAATAGGGAATAGGGAATAGGGAATAGGGAATAGAGAGATGAAATTATTAATTTTAGACCTTGAATTTATTTAATTAAAAAACTTTTGCAAGAGGTCTTATCATATTAACTCCGGATAATTACTTACTCTAAAGTCCGCAGTGACTAGAACTTCTGTAAGGAAGCAATTCAAAGCTTTAAAACATTGCTTCACTTTGCTCGCAATCCAAATTATTCAACTGAACTTTATATCAGAGGTTCAGAATATTCCTGTTATACCATGTCCGGATAAGAGCGTGATAAAAACACTTCTTTCTCCTAATAAATTCTTTTCTCCTTACTCCTGACTCCTGTCTCCTGACTCCTCCCAAATTATTTATAACTGTTCATCCGGACATGATATTACTTCACTCCTTAATCCTATCCAATAAAAAAATATTTGTGTTACTATTTGTAATGCTAATTAATCATAAATTGTGATATTTTTGTTAGTAATGGGAATACTAGAATTAAACAAATACATCTAATTAATATCAGCTTATGAATAAGAATCTAATATGGTTATTCGTCATTGTGGCTATAGTTTTTGTTACTGCTGGAGACACTCTAGAGTTTATGCCTGAACCTCTCCAAAATGCCAGTTTAGAAAGTCGTAAATTTGTAGTTGGGTTATGGCCTGATTGGTTGAAAGGTAAAAATACTAATGAACGTACAGAAAAAGCTGTGGATGAGTTGGAAAATCCTGGCAAAACAGAATAGTATTCAATAAAGGTAAGGGAAGAGGAAAACCTGGCGTTGGTAAATCAAGAGATGAAACTTTAAGAGTAATCTGTTTCTAATACCTCTCAATATTTAACCAGAATAAGTGATGGGTATCACCCCTAGTAGAAAATTATCCCACCAATTACCAACACCGAAAATCTTAGGTTATATGAAAATCTGCTCTCAAGTCTCCTACTTCAGTAAGAGATACTGTTAACTGATAACTGATAACTGAAATTACCGAATTATTAATAATTAATAATTAATTAATTCGCGCCTTGAAGCCTCCCCTTGGATAGGGGAAAAAAGCGGTCGAGAGATGGCGAGGTTTCCTCGCCATCTCTAATCGACCAAGAGAGCGGTCGGAAAGCGGAGCAGTCCGTTAGGATGGGATGGCGAGGTCTCCCGCTCTTAACAGAGCCGCTCCGAAGTTCGCCATATCCAATCTCCCAAGAGAGAAGAAATGATATTTCCCAATATTCAATTCCGTAAAGGTTTTAACCTTCTTGTAATTATCAATTATCCATTATCAATTAATGAACTCTTCCCTTTTCCTAGGAAATTTTTAGCGTTTCTTTAACCAGCTAAACATGGCGCGTAAGTCTTTGCCAACTTCTTCAATAGGTTGTTCTGCTTCTTGGCGACGCATGGAGGTAAATACAGGTTTACCTGTTTGGTTTTCCATGACAAATTCGCGGGCAAACTGACCAGACTGAATTTCACTTAAGATTTTCCGCATCTCGGCGCGAGTTTCATCGGTAACGATGCGTGGTCCGCGAGTGTAGTCGCCAAACTCAGCAGTATTGGAGATACTGTCGCGCATATTTGCTAGACCACCTTCGACAACTAGATCGACTATCAGTTTGACTTCGTGGAGACATTCAAAGTATGCTAGTTCTGGTTGGTATCCAGCTTCTACTAGGGTTTGAAATCCAGCTTTAATTAATGCACTGAGACCGCCACAGAGAACAGCTTGTTCGCCAAATAGGTCGGTTTCAGTTTCTTCCCGGAAGGTAGTTTCTAGGATACCAGCACGGGTACCACCAATACCTTTAGCATAAGCCATGGCGCGATCGCGTGCTTGACCAGAAGCATCTTGGAAAATGGCAAATAGACAAGGTACTCCTTCTCCTTGTTCGTAGGTGCGTCTAACTAAATGTCCAGGTCCTTTTGGTGCCACCATTACTACGTCCACGTTTTCTGGGGGGATAATTTGACCAAAGTGAATATTAAAACCGTGGGCAAAGGCTAGGATTTTTCCTTCTTTGAGATGGGGTTCAATTTCGTTTTTATAGACGGTTTTCTGTACTTCATCTGGCAAGAGAATCATTATTAGGTCTGCCATTTCAGCAGCTTTGTCTACTGGGTAAACATCTAGACCTGCTTCTTTTGCTTTGGTAGCAGACTTACTGCCTGGATAAAGTCCGACTATTACTTTTGAGCCACTATCTTTAAGGTTCAGAGCATGAGCATGACCTTGAGAACCATAGCCAATTATAGCAATCGTTTTGTCGTTTAAGATGTCCAGGTTAGCATCGGAGTCATAGTACATTTTGGCCATTATTTTTGTCTCCTGTCAGCAACTATTATTATTTATGCAAAACTTTTATTATATCAAATGAAGCAAGAGATAATAAGACATATAAACTATGAGAGAGGGAACAGGGAATAGGGAATAGCGAATAGGGAGTCAATCGGATGTGTAATTAATTTCGCTTATGAACTTAAATTTATCTCATTGATTCAAGCCTTAGTATTTTGTTGATAAACAATATCTAAAACATGAAAACTTAATACTTTATTTTGAGTCAAAATAAACCTCAAACCTAACCCCTAACACCTAATACTAATTCCCAAAAATAATTCTATACTTCCTCAAGAATTCAGTTATTAAGTAATAAGTAAATTTCCGGAATGTTTTTAACGATTCTCGGCTAAAACCGAAGATATTTTATTTTGAATTCCCTACTCCCTATTCCCTATTCCCTATTCCCTCTTTTCTAATATCCATCAGGTCCAATAGTAGTATGGTCAGATTCTGCCATTGATAAATCAACTTGTCTAGCTCGAAACAAATTACACCATCCCAATTTAGCATTATCTAACTTTGCTTTTTCTAGGTTAGCTCCTCTCAAATCTGCATACCTTAAATCTGTATCTCTTAAATTTGCATTATATAAGTTTGCACCTTGTAAATTAACTCGACTCAAATTTGCACCACGAAGATTAGCATTACGCAAATTAGCTCTCGATAGATTTCCCTTTTGAATATTACTATCAGATAAGTTGGCTTGATAAAGTTTAATATCTCCCATTTCTACTTCTTGCAAATTACATCCTTGAAGGTTAGCTTGATTCAAATTTGCGTATGGCAGATAAGCTCTTTTCAAATCAGAACCTTCTAAATTAATTCCTTCTAAATCAGCTTCAAACAATTCTATATTACTTAAATCAATGGCACAAAATTCTCTTTGACCCTCAGCATATCTCAATAGTAATTCCTCTGCACTCATCTTCTCCATTTTAATATTTTTAGAGCTACTTGTTAACAGTTGATAATCATCATTTATTAAATAAATAATAAGTATTTATACCTATGACACTTACTAAGATTCATACTAAGATGGCCTGATAAAAATTACTCAGATCCTAATCCTTTTTTAAGATTTGTAAAATTTTCATTCATATAGCGCTAGGGAATAGGGAATAGTAAACTGTCAAAGGGTTTCAGGATTTAGAAAAGTCAAATACCTTAATGAGTAGCGCTATAGATGTCAGAATCATAACTATGGAATCATTAGAATCATTGCCAAATAAACCCTAATCAAAAAATGCCAGAAATTAGACAATCAATCGCTCAACATTACCATGAGCGGACAAAATATGACCCAGAAACGATTCACAGTAAAAATCACCAACTAGACTGGGAAAATCAACCAATACCATTCAAAAAGTATAAAGTTGGCACAACTATTGACCTGAAACCCTATCTGCAAGAAAAAATTAATCAAGGAAAAGACTCTAAAGAAGGAGAAAACCTATCCAACTTACTTGTATGTAGCTATGGCTTAACTGGTAAGATGCCAACAATAATGGGAAGTCATTACTTAAGAGCAGCTCCTTCCGCTGGGGGGTTGTATCCAGCAGAAGTTTATTTAATTTCCCGTGGCACACCCCTATTACCGGCAGGATTATATAACTATCAGGCCAAAACTCATTCATTACTTAGATTTTGGGACAATAGAATATGGCCAGAATTGCAGGATGCTTGTTTTTGGCATCCAGCTCTAGAAAATACAAAATTAGCGATCGCCATTACTGCCATCTTTTATCGTTCTGCTTGGCGTTACGAAGACCGCGCCTATAGACGAATATTTTTAGATACAGGTCACTTACTAGGCAACATTGAACTAGCTTCTGCTTTCAGTAACTACCGACCACATCTCATTGGTGGGTTTAATGATGAAGCCGTAAATCAAATGCTTTATCTAGATACAACTGAAGAACAGGCGATCGCCATTGTTGCTCTAGCGGACTTACTAGATATTGAACAAAATCTTCCTCAGTGGCAAACTGCTTTACCTTCTGGCACTCAAACAGATTATCCTTTCATTGCAGATGGTGAACTGCTAAAATATTTACATGAAGCTACTCATATTAACTCAAATTCTCCAAAAGTACCTGCTTGGAAAACAAGAGAAACTCCAGAACATTCAGAAGATAAATATAACTTTCCATTTTGTACAAAAGTTTCCACTGTCACTTCCTCTATTTCATGGGGTAAAAACTTAGAAGGTCTGAGAAAGACAATTCTCAAACGACGTTCCACTCGTGTCTATACTGGAGAGACTATTGCTTTAAAGGAACTATTGACTGTATTAGACTTTACTTATCAACCCCACCATTACTTTAATCAAGAATTAGATCGTAATCCTGATTATTTTGACCTAAGTTTGATTGAAACCTTTATTGCAGTTTCTGGAGTAGATGGCTTAGAAGAGGGTTGTTATTATTATGCCCCAATGGCTCAAGAGCTGCGACAAATTAGGTTTAAAAATTTCCAAGAAGAGTTACATTTTCTCTGCTTAGGGCAAGACTTAGGTAGAGATGCTGCTGTTGTCTTGTTTCATACTGCTGACCTGAAAAAAGCTGTAGGCAAATATGGCGATCGGGTTTATCGTTACCTCCATGCAGATGCAGGTCATCTAGGACAAAGACTGAATTTAGCAGCTATTTATCTGGGTTTAGGTGTTAGTGGTATCGGCGGTTTCTTTGACGATCATGTGAATGAAGTTTTAGGTATTCCTGTAGATGAGGCAGTTGTTTATATTACAACTTTAGGTAGTCCGCGATAGACATCTCTAGAAAAGAGGGAGTGGGGAGTGTGGGGAGTGTGGGGAGGTGTGGGGAGTGTGGGGAGGTGTGGGGAGTGTGGGGAGTGTGGGGAGGTGTGGGGAGGTGTGGGGAGGGTGGGGAGTGTGGGGAGTGTGGGGAGTGCGGGGAGTA
>NZ_JAAHGT010000502.1 GCF_010672385.1 Okeania sp. SIO2F4 | reverse complement strand
GTTGACACCCTCATTGCAGCGTCTCTAGTTTTAGCCCTAATTACAGGTTTGTGTGTGCCAAATTTAATTCTGGCATTTTTATTAACTATAAATACGGATACAAAACAATTGAGTTTGGAGACTTAGTCACGAACCCTAGCTTTAAGCCATTTCCGAAAATGGCAAGATGCTAATATTCTTACAGTCTTATGAATACCTGCTGGACTGTAAGCAATAACAGCGATGGATGGTGTATTTTGGCTAAGTCCTGGATAGACTAGAACAAGTCAATGATACTTTTTCCATAGTTTAGGTCAATATGGCGAACCTGTTATACGAAACTCCCTAGAAATAGAACTCTCTTCGTACAAAGATTTGCCATAGAAAGAACAATTTCTGCACCCATGAAGGATTACTAAAGATGAAACTACTCACTCCTGAATTCATTTACTCCATAACCCCTATCTTTATTGCAACGATTGGTGGAATCATTGGAGTTACTGTCTTAGTTACCGATAGTGATGATGCCAAATAGTCATCCGGAATCGGGTTAGCTGGAACAGCAATTGCTGGTGCCGCTGGTTTAGCACAGTCTAACAAAAATGAATCAACTGTTTCTGCTCAAGATAGCGTTGCGAGAGGAAACGGACAGAAAACAACGCCACACGTATAAGTTATCTTATACGCACAGTTTAACTGGAACTAGACGTATAATTCGATGTACTCTAACAACATAATTAGCAAGAAACATTAAATACTCAATTGCTGCATCAACTGTTCTATGTATACCAGGCTTTCCTTTATTAACCATCTCAAATACCACTCTCTACATATAAATATGAATAGTAACATTGTTGTTCTCTATTATTAATAAGCTTAAAGCCAAATTGTATATCTTCATCCACTAAATATTCTGGATGTTCAACTGCATATTCCCATTTTTCAATTGTAATTTTTTGTTCAGCACTAGCAACCATTAAGCCCCCCTTAAACAATACTGTTTATTATTACCTTTCTCCAACCATTCAAAGTTATAAATCTTTGCCTTTTTACCACTCTTACCTTTGAAAAAATTCCTATTATCATCGTCGTAGTCACTACTAATTAAACTCCCATCTCGATTGAGAAAGTTAAAATGCTTACGAAACACTCCGGCTAAACTAATTCGTTGAACTCCTGAAACTTGCAGTGCATACTCAGGAAACCAATGCCAATCAGAAACATAATCAGCAGGTTTTAACTCGTACTTCAACACCTCCAAAGGCGATCGCTCAAAATAATCAACAGCTTCAATACTAACTATTGGGTCATAGTCAGCTTTCAGAGAGCGTTTCCACAATTCCTTAAACTCCGACTGCTCCATATATTTTTTCTCAAAATAATCAGGTTCAACCGCAATCATGTAGTGAAGATGAGGATGAGAATTATAAATCCAGTGCTTAGTTTGAGTACATTCAAACGACCGTAAGTATCCCCTGTAAAGCCTACCCAGTTTATATTTGAAGCTCATCATAAACTTGTGGGAAGCAGGAGATAAAGTGTTATCAATAAACTCACGCAACCTGTAAATGGGAACATTGCGAACAGTCAAAGTCAGAAGTAAGTATCGTAAATTTAACTTTTCCAGTTCAGGATAAGCACGAAACGCTTTAGCCCTCCACATAGCCGAGCGTCGGGAAGTACACATCGGACAACATCTAACACGACAGAAATTAGCTGCAATCAACTTCGGACCGTCAACAGTTTTGATAAAACTGAGCTTGCTGCCACAAGAATCATTATTATATTTGCGACCCATTAACTTATCAGCCCAATCCTGAAGCTTAGAAGCTTCTGCCTGATTTTTTCTATTTTCAGCAGCAATTTGCAAAAGGTTTGCAGATTGACGAACACTACGTTGGAGTTTATTAAAATTAGCATCACCAGGAAAAATTTCACCTAAAAAAGGTTGCATCCCTACAAAACTACTTGAGGGATATTGCGGATTAAAAGTACCCATATAATGAAATTAATATATTTCCATTATTAGCAGAGATTATACCCTCTGTCATCAGAGAAAATACGGTTAAATTTACGAAAACCCCATCCATATTGGCCATTTAAAAATTATGCCTTATTTATTAAAAAGTTTACTTTCTTATCAAGGTAAGTAGTGGCGGCCGGGGCCGGGGGTACAGTGGCTCCCCCATCCCCATCGGCCACCCACTTTCTTATACTTTTTTAAATTGGTTTTTTTACTGTGAGTGCTTTTAATAATGCGCTCGGCAATATTAGCTTAAAAAGGAACTGGAATATCAATCATTTCTAATTATATTTTTATTATTTTTGTCCAGCAGTGAGAACGCCTAAAAGCCTCAAAGAACTACAACTAAATCAACTAACCTAAGTTCAACTATAATTTGTAGAAGTTCGAGGACTCATCTTCTACAAATTAAGTCTCTCTAAGGTTCCGTCTCAGGAGAGCCGTCGTTGATTAAGTTTCCGTAATCTTTGAGTCTTTTTGACGGCTAAAAAAATTCAGTCAATGATTACGTTTTTGGGAGCTTTAGTAGTCGGCGAAGAATGATAGCGCAACCGAAAAACAACGGCGACAAATTCGGTACCGCTACGCTGCAACACTTTACCTGCACACGTCCTCACATAATAAAAAAATACAAAAATCATGATGAAAAAGACGGACGGTGCAGGCCGCTGACGCTAAAGTATTGCTACCGAATTTGTTCGATACTTACATTCTGCCATCAGCGATAGTAACAGCAGCAGATACAGAAACTGTGGCTCCGCCACGGTTACAGTTACTGCTGTTACTCTACTTTTTCTAGATAACAACCTCTAACTTTATACTCTGAATATTTTTGATTTTCGACCCAATATTCCCCTTCTGAATTAGGATTTTTTTGGCCACAACGACGCTCGTAATAATTAATCTTAGAATTCTAATATCTTAGAAAATTTTAGACTAATTTTTCTCAGGAATTGATGGCCAATTATAGATAAGCTACTATATTTGTGGCCAACTATATGTCCCATAGTGGCGATCGGGATTTGTATAAAGCTGTTTGGACAACAAAAAGTTTTATAATCTAGACTGGGTATAGATTTAACCCGTCAGCAGTTAGTCAACAATTGACACAAGTTAGAATTTTTGACACAAGTTGTGACAGGAGTTGTGACACAAGTTGTGTCAACTGTTGTCCATTGTTTCCTAAGATGTGACAGGTCAAATTTAGTCATAATAAGGGTTTTAAGACTTTTTGTTGTCCAAAGACTTGAATACTAAACTATCCTTTCTCTTATTTTGATATTGAGTTTGTCCCAGTCCCATTTTCTCAAAGTCCAAGAAATATTGTCTAATAGTAGTAGCCTCAAGTTTTGGTTTTAAACTACGAAAATATCGTAGTTGTAAAACATCTCTTGCTGAAATAAAATTATCTTTTTCCTGACAGTATTGAAGAATTTTTTTCATAGTATCAGAAAGTGTTGGCTTAGGTTTCAGCAAACAAACTTTTTCAATAAAATATTGTTGTTGAACTATACTGTCAAAAGCCACTTGACAAACTGACTGAGAAATTAAATTAGTTGGTTCATTTGGATAGCTAAATAATAAATGAAGCAACCCACAATGCCTCAGAAACTTACCAGGAAATTTATTCAAAAACTCAGCCATAATCTGGTTATTTTCCTCCATCGCTTTAGTTTCCATCAAGCTGATTTTGGTCACAATATATTTAAAAGCATCCGGCGAAAACATAAATTTTTGCCCTGGTAGTTGGGCAGCCCAAACCAATAATTTATAAATATCCTCAGTAACGTCAACTGCACTGCCACCTGAAATCACTTCTTCTAAGGTTAGTGGTTTATTCTCCATCCATAAGTAGTTGAATCTGGCGAAATGCCCTGCACTGCGAAGGTTTGTCTGACTCAATAAATCCTGAAATACCTCCGGCTGTATTCCACCAATAATCCCCATTTGGCAGTTAAAACTGTTACCAGTCATTAAACTACCACCAAGTCTATCATCAGATTTCATACGGAGTTTTGGTGAAATGTTGCCATCGTAAAACTGCAGCCAAGCTTCTTTATCATCCCCATTGCGGTATTGATTCATTGCTGCAAAGTGCGCTGATAATTCATCATAGAAAAATGTAATCCCTCTGTTACCTTGACGTTGAAACTGAGCGCAAACTGCCTCCATCGTAAAGCTGCTTTGTATAAATGTTCTGTACTGTGGCTCAATTGGTTTGTCCCCTGGATTTTTATCTCCTTTCTCCCATTCAGCTAATAGAGATTGATAGTGTTGGTAGTCATCCATATAAGCATCAGCAGCTTGTTTTTCTAATTTTCCCAATGCCTTGCGAACTGGTTTAATAAATGGTGATTTACCTTTGCCAGAAGTAGCAATTAAACATACCCAACTGATTAATTTTTCTGACCAACCATCATGTACTTCCACCTCAAATTCACCATGGATAACTCCACTAATAGCAGCTATTAAACACTCCATTATTGCCAGTTCATCCCATCCCAGGTTCTGAGCGTGTAGGCTACACATCTTTAGTTTATCCGGCAGATAATCATACTTTTTCTGAGAGCGAATTAGTGGGGTAAATAGCTTTTTTTCTTCTAAATCTTCTTGTTCTTTTTGCAGTTGCCAATAAATTGATTTAATGTCCAGTTTATTAGCTTTATATTTAGCAAACTCAATCTCCAGTTCCGATGAGGATAAATCCTTTTCTAAAAGAGAGGCTGCCAGTTGCTTAGAATGTTTTTGTCGCTCATCAAAAAGTACCTCATTAAACTCATAAATATTAATCAGTCCTTGATTAACAATTTCTTTCTTTAAATCCTGAATTGCCCCTAAATCAAAGAGAATCTCCCGGATTTGTCCTCTTAAATCATCTACTAAATATTCATGCGAATTCTTATGACGCTCTGGTTTTTCTAAGAGACTAAATTCCAGAACTTTTAACGCATATTTCTCTTGTGATAACTGAGGATAATTTAGCAAGTTATTAAGATGGTTGATTAGGTCAGCTCTCTCCATTTTTACTAATAAGTCACAGATGATTGGTTGAGTTATTTTTTGGAAAATTTCATGAGATTCTTTACAAGCTCGGTACAAGACTTTATGGTCATTAAATCTAAATGAATCGACTGATATTTCTTTCTTGTTTAGCTCCTCAAAATCAGCCCCATACATGATTAAATTAGCAAATACTTGATTTGTTGTTGTTTTGTAAGCCCAATTATCTCCCATACTTTGTAATAAATATGGGTTAATATTGTCATAATTAGGATTGACTGACTCACAAGCATACTTTAGGCCATTACCTGAATCTAAATATCCAGGGGCTGTATTTCCACGAAGGTTGTCGTAATTGTTGCTTTTTGTTTCACTCATGATATAATACAATAATAATTGTCTAGTCGTTGTCTAGTCGTTATCTAATTGAATTGAATTGTTAATTCCAAATAAAAAATAATTGGAATTAGATTACAATCCTCTCAAAATTGGACTCTGAGAGGATTAATTATTTATACCATTAATCTGTGATAGAACACTCATTGATTTCCTTAATCCACACTTTCTAACTCCTTCAATCTATTCTTCCAATACTTCAAAAACAGCAAATCATCCCCTTCTAAAAATTGAAAATTTCCAACTCTTTCACACATTCTCTGATATCTTTTTTGCTCATCTTTATGAAGCAAATCTTGATGATTGTATAGAGACTATAATCCTTCCATTTGAGCAATTAAATTATCATTATCTCTCCTATCTAATTCAAAATATATTTCTAGCATTTTCTCATATTTATCAATCATAATAACTCCTAAATAATTGCTCTAATTTGCTCCAATAGTTGTTTACCTTTCTGATAACTCCTACCTTTCATTTGCAACATATTCTCAATTATGTAAGAATCGGAAGCGGTGGAAGTACGAATAAAATCGACTAGCTTAACAACTTCCGCTACTTCCAGTTCTTCCAATGCTTCCACCCGTTTTGATAGTGTGAAAGTAGGTTGTTTAGCAGCTTCCTGTGATTCTACCACTTTAGGTGCGATCGCCTCCTGGTTATCTGTAGCAGTCCAAAAAGATAATATTTGTTTTGCATCTTGGTTAAATCCTTGTTCACGGGAGTATAATATCGCAGAAGTTTCGGCATCAAAATCTAATTGTTCAGCACGTCTAATTACACCAATTAATTCTTTAAACTGAGCAGAAGTTTTACTAATTATCCAACCCAGAATAGAATGCCCTAATGACCATGCAATGGCAAAGTGTAATAACTCCTCATTGCGACTGATTACTGCATAAATACCAAAGAAAGATTGACCTAAAAGATAAAATTTAGTTACGTCATGTAGTTCATTTAGATGGCTTATAATTCTCTCAGTTGCCAAGTTCATCAAATAAAAACTCCTAAACTAAATCCTGATAGAAATGCTGTTGCTGATAGGATAGTGAATGCTATTAATTCCCAGAAATCACTAACTCCTCTTTTAATCCAGTAGTAACCAGTTAATCCAATTGTTGCTAGTAGTTTAAAAACCATTAATGGTATTAAAAATCGCCACCAACCTACAGCTTCATATCCTACTAAAATTGCAGCGGTAAAAATTCCTTGGAATAAAAATGTTGCTTGCCACATAATACCGTTTCTGTTTATAGTATAGTGATAAGGGAAGGTTGCAGCCTTCCCTAAAATCAAGTCAAATGTTTGTTAGCTTCTCAATTTGCTTCGGATTGCTGCTATATCAGCATCAGCTTTTTGGGAAGCCTGTTCATAGTTAGCAGCAGCACCAGCAAATGTCTTTCGTTTTCCTTGTGCATATGCTCCAAATCCTGCTAATAGTTTGGCTGATTTGGCTGCATATTTAATTGCTTGTCTTGCATATCCTTTGACTCCATA
>NZ_JAAHGT010000501.1 GCF_010672385.1 Okeania sp. SIO2F4 | reverse complement strand
CAATGTTGGCGATCGCCATCGGGAATTTCTGTAGTGGTCAACCCAGTTAAACTTTGCAAAAGGCGACTTTTTCCTTGTCTCGCACGACAAACTACCCCAATATTAAGAGTATCGCGGGAAAAACGCACCTTCAATTTTGCCAATGCTTCTAATTCTGTAGCTATTTTCAAGTACAACGCCAGAAAATCAATTTCCGCAAGTCTACCTCTGATTTTGTGATCTTCTATTTGTGTAATTAATTGATTACGTTGAGATTCGAGAGCGTGTAATGCAGGGGTCAGCTCCCTAAGATTTGTTTCTGTGCGTTCAATTTTCTGAACCAGGGGGCGACGCTTATGAATAATATCGCTAATAGTTTCTGTTCTATTTCCCATGACACAATTCCTCTATGAAAATTTCAGCAGGATAGGAACTTGAATACTTTCAATATCCTTCTGTCTGAAGTTAGCTACAAATTTTCTTTCCTCCCTTCCGGTTAGTTGCAGATAAATCAAAAAGAAGTACAGTAAAAAAAACCTAACCCCCCGACCCCCTTCCCTACTAGGGAAGGGGGAGAATATTAATCAAATTAAATACTTTTGCGGATCGACCAACCAAGAATCTCTCTCCCCTCTCCTTGTAGGAGAGGGGTTGGGGGAGAGGTCTATATTCCTGCTTCAAGGAGAGATTTTCTCATTGGAACATCCTTACAAGATAGAAAAGGAATATTAATTTCTGGAGATGTCTAATATCATGTCTGGTTGAATAGTTATTATTAAGCTTGTAGTAGGGCTTTAGTCCTAATATATAATGGGCTAAAACCCTACTACAAACAAAAACTTTTTGATCGCTCATTATCCGGACATGATATAATATCGTGTTAGGTAAAACACTAACTTTTTTAGAACTAAGACAAAATTCCAGGTTCTTTCTGCATAGGTAAAACGTCTAAGATATCAGTTTCAGAACAATATTTCAAGTCTTCATAACATTCTAGACGTTGGAGACGTTTGCCATGACTAGCATGATTCATTAATTCATACAATTTTTCCTGCCACTGAAGATAGAGAGACATCGCTCCGAAAACTTCATCATTACCTACAGTTTCATCTAACAGAGAATTAGTTTCTGTAAGTAGACTGTGAGCGATCGCCCCTGCACAAACTGTATCTTCCAGAGAATAACTACCTTCCCATCCGGAACCTAAGACCCAAATTGTTTCTGGTTTATTTTCCTTAAGATATTCAACTACTGAGCGACGGTTAACAAGAGCTGCAGCGAGAACAACCTTAGCATTTTGAATACGTTTAAGACAACGGGTGCCATTAGTAGTAGTCATAAATAAGCGTTTACCTTTGACTGCTTCTGATGTGAAGTTTAAGGGTGAGTTGCCTTCATCACAACCCTCCACTTTTTTACCACCTCGTTCCCCGACACGAATGCGTTTATCCGCAGGCCATTTTTCGCTAACTGCCATTAATTCTTCAACGTCGCTAAATACTTGTACTGCTTCTGCACCCGTATGAATAGCTGTGGCCATTGTTGTTGTCGCTCTGAGGACATCAACTGCG
Organism: Okeania sp. SIO2F4; assembly: GCF_010672385.1. Taxonomy (GTDB): domain Bacteria; phylum Cyanobacteriota; class Cyanobacteriia; order Cyanobacteriales; family Microcoleaceae; genus Trichodesmium. The sequence continues at coordinate 5,347 of NZ_JAAHGT010000501.1, read as the reverse complement.
ATCGCGCAGTCTGGCATATTTTCCGTGGGGGTTTCTTCCGGGGTATGGTATACGAATATTTTCACGATTTACCTATAAGTAATAGTACCGACTTATTATTGTATTGCTTTATGTTGACATTTATTTTATTTTTCTACTAATAATTCTGCGGACGTCATCTTGAATTTGAGTATCAGTCTTTCCTTCCCATCTTGCTTTTAACAAATTAAGTCCCACCTCTGCATATTTTTTGATAATTTCCAGAACTTCCCAACTATCAGCAGGTTCGGGCTGACCGTTGCCTTTACTAATAGCATGAACTCCAGCCTCTAGCGCCAAACCGACCTCATCATCAACATTTTTACTAAAATATAAAATATACTATATCCTGGGAACCTGTGAGGAGAGCTTGGGAAATATCAACATTTTTTTTGATGGCGTAAGCTGCAGCAAATACATAAGGATCTATCATTCCTCGAAAGACTGCCTGATTTTTGAGCGTGTCGAGATAAGCTTTTGCTTCTGATGTGGGACGAATAGTTGCTGTGGGGTCTGGGGTCAATACGTTTCATTTTTCTACCTCTACTACAGAAGCATCTGCTGTAGGTGATTCTGATATCACCACCACTCAACCCTATCTCACCTTTGAGATGTAGAGTTTAACGTCAATATCTCCCTTATTGTCCCGATACAGCTCAGGAACATCATTCATTATGAAGTAAACAGTTTCTCCTGGATCTAGGGCAAAATCACCTACTTCACCATAAGCTTCACAAGTTTTTTTATCTTCTGTCATTACTACCAATGCTCCCAGAGGAGCTCTTGTACACAATGTGTCATTTGCACGAAAATTAGGGTCACCTTTTGCTGATAAATACCCCTTGGCGCTATCGGGAACATTAGACACATGTTCAGGAATGGCAAGCCATTCACCATTAGCTTCAAACCTAACTTTTATATATTCATTGCTTTTGTTCTGCCAAGGAGTGCCTTTATAAGAATCAGCATGGACTTCTAGATTTTTAACATCTGGTTTCTTAACAGAATTTGTGCTTAAAAAGTTAGATTGATTCAATGCTGCAATAATTAAAACGGTTCCAAGGAAGAATGCTATGAAACGTAGAAAAGGATTAGAGGTAGTGGCTTCCACCTCAGCACCAAATATCTTAAATTTACCTCCAACCAGTGCAATTAAAACCAGAATTCCTCCCAGGACAAGTAACCCAATTTGCATTGTTGGCATAACCTACCTCAAGAATTTTCCACAACTAATGTTTAGACTGCATTGCAACGTAACTAAAATGGAGTTGAATAGCAGTCATCCTACCTTTAACTAGAATAGTTCACCATGTAGGTGACTTTTTTTATTATAGCAGATTACGCCAGGATAAATCCCGCGTGTCGTTATTGGTATAGCGCTACTTGAAAAGGGAATAGGGAACAGGGAACAGGGAACAGTTGACTATCAAAAGGTTTCATGATTTAGAAATGTCCTAACCTATTTGCGTAGTGCTATATAAGATACTAAAGATTAATTTGATACCCGTAATTATATGTAATTATACGATAATTTCAATATTCCTATGGAAAATATTGCCAATATCAACCCTCCCCAAAAATAATAAAAAGTGGCGTTTTTATCTCCTGAATTATCAACCAGGTAGATATTAATACGCCACTTTGTGAATTAACTTATTAACCTAGATTTATTATCAAAAACTAGGCTTCGCTCTCAATGTAAATGAACAATAAACCCATAACTACAATTGGCATTAACCAACAAACTACGGGAATTAAAATCCAAGGTAAGTAAGATGCTGCATAATCACCAGTCATTTCAAATTCTCCTTAAATTACATAATTTAAAAGTAGGCGATCGCCTAATTTAACCAAAAAAGTTTGACCAAAAAATAAGGTCTCAAATCTCCCCTTGGATAGGGGATAAAAAAATCAACTTCAGTATTTCAAGTCTCTAGCTTCAGCCAGATATAGTGTTAACTGATAACTGAATATGAGGAATTTAGTTATTAACAAGACCTCGGAAAATTGAGTCTACAACCTGGAAGTTTTCGATTAGGAAGAAAGCCACAACGGCACCACCCATTGCACCGATGAAGAAACCACCAGTAAATTGACTCCAACCTTCAGAAGTCTTTAATGGGTCTGCACCTTCAGAACTTTCGCCTTGGAAGGAAACTAGGCCATAAGCAGATAAACAAATAGTGGCAATTAGAACTAGAGCGATCGCAGAAATTAGTCCACCTAAGCTAGCAACTGCGGAATCCCGTAATGGACCGAGCTTTGTCCAAGGACCTGCAAGAAAATAACCGTGGGCCATACCTACTTCTAAACCGCGTAGAATTGGAGATAGACCTGGACGGTAGATAGGCAAGTTACCGATAAATGCTCTGGTAAAGTCAGAATCACTGATGGGAGTAGATAAATGACCTACGAAAGGATCTCCTCCATAGGGTTGAACGAATCCTGAATCTGTTGCTTCTGGCATACTTATATTTTTTCCTCTCAAATTGGAGTTCAAAAATCTTTAGAAGATATTAAGGTAATATTTTAGGAGGTAGGTGCATTTTAATCTCAAAATAGGTCTTCAACTTTAGAAAAGTTAATCTAATCTGGGCATCCCTTCATACTTATACCGTTTCACTAAAGTCATAAGGCGCGAAGTCAGAAGTCAAAAATTATAAGTCAGAAGTTAAATTTTTGCTGTGACTATCATTTGAGAATATCCGCGCCAGTAATGGCGACTGCTGTAGTGGACTGACACAGCTCAAACTGTGCATTAGGGAGTACGGACGTTGCATAAGGGCGTCCGTACGGGAGAAAGATTGTTGTTGGGTTACCTTGACGGGATCTTGTTACGTCCCTCAACCCAACCTACACTTATTGCAGCATTTAAGATGTGTCAGTCTAGTAGTTTAATTTTTGCATTTTGAAGTTCTGTGCTACACTATTACCAAATTTTTTGCGTAACTCCTGCCAGAACAGAAATATTAACAACTCAAAAAGGGGGTTCACCACCGAACAGGGGCTTCTCTCCATGGTAAGTATTGCAGATTATGGCCAAGAATGTAGTTGAGGTTTTGAATTTTGAACTTCGGTCTTACAGCATTAAGTAATGTTTTGGATAACTCCTGCTATTAAAAAAATATTAAGAAATAGGTATGACTCTATTAATTAGAGATTAAATTCAATTAAAAAGTTTGATTTAAACAGTATTAAATCATTTTTTAATGTGCAGGGAAAAGTCTACCTATTTTTGAAATTTAAAGTTTTAGCTTTTGACACAGAATTTAGCAACTGTGGCACTACGCATTTAGGTTAGGGCATCTCTAAATACTGAAACTCACTCAGAGATTACTTTTTCTTTTTGCCTGTCTTGAGTGCATCTTACATTCTGAGGTCTCCTCAGAATTATGCACTCGCTTTTGCCTTTTGACTTGCGCGTAGCGCTATAATTTCCGTCCCAATAGAATAATACCGAGCCAAATTTTCTGGCAAACATGAGAGTTTTAGTTTTGAGTGAATAGGTAGTTATTCACAGGGATGGGAGTAATCAATTTAAGATATTTGGAGTATTGACATCCTCCCGACGCTGCACTTGCGTGACAGCGCGGGATTCCTAACCATCGCGCTATTTGGGCTTTCTGCTGCCTATGCGCAGAGGAGCTGCGCTAACAATGCACCAGCCTCCAAGGCCCTCGCCTCTTTCCGGTCTAAAGGCGCGCTCCTAAAGACTTGCCAGCGCCGCCAAAGGGGGTCTCCCCCATGAGCGACTGGCGCTGACACTGCTAGCCCAGCAGCCTAATGGTACTATAGCACACGCTTTGGAAAAACCGCTCTTATTGATTGGTTTTCCCATATCTCAGCTCCCTTGTCAGGAGAGCGCGGGTCAAGGGCCAACGTTGAGATAAAAAATGGCAAACTTCAATATATTCTCCAGCCTTGTAGACTATCAAAGTCAACTAGTAGATGACCAACTTAATTATGATAGGTTGACATTAGGATATAAACAACCCATTTTTTCTCTGGCATTATCCACCTGAAAACGCCAGTCAATTTTGATTCTTTTTTGATTTCTTTCTTTTTCCCAAGTAGCAATTTCAGAGCGTAATTCTTCTATATTTCCGATTCTTCGATTGAGACATTGACGAGATAGAACAGAAAATTCTAGTTCAATTTGATTCAGCCAACTGCCATGTTTTGGAGTATAATGAAACTCTAATGTTCTCATAATTCGACTTGCTTATTCTGGGGAAAACACTTCATATAAAGCTGAGAAAGTATGAGTATTAAGATTATCTAAAACCACCTTAATTGGCGTTGCTGATTAGTAATGATCTATGCTGATGTAGGAAGGGTTTCAAATTTTAGATAGTGCAGCAGAAGACGAATAGAATATTTGAGCATCTCAAGGGACTTAGAGTAGCAAAGGGTTTTGTATGGGATGGCGAGCCAAATAATGTCGGAGTCGAGTATTTTCCCCTTCCACCCTGGTCATATAAGTTTTACTGACGCGCGTGATCCTCTGGTGCAATAAAACAAGGGTACACAGAATAACCATCACTTACATACCAAAAGCTATGCCAGCACCTAATTATTAACCACAAATATTCAAAGGTTTTGCTGCTGCGATCGCCTACAACCCACAACAAGATTCCTGGCTTCCAATGATTGAGTACTGTCCAAATCCCAACTTTGTGTTTCTTGTGGCCTATAAAAGTCTGTAGCTCATCAATTTCAGTGATTTCTGGTATCTCTTGCTCTTCGGGGGCATCTGGTAATTTTATACCTGCATCTTTAATCCATTTGATAATGGTTGTATGATGAACCTCTGTTACTCTTTGGATAGCTCGTCAACCCATGCCATTGAGATACATCTTTAGACATAGTTCTTTAATCTGTGGTGAATAGGGTTGACTTTTAGGGGATTCAACGAATTGACGACCACAGATTCGACATTGGAAACACTGTTGGCCACGTCTTCGGCCATTTTTCCTGGTTTGGGTGGAGTTACATTTCGGACATTTCATATTTTGAATTCTACAACATTTATCATTACTTTTCAGCAACGCCGAAATGTTCCTAGCATTAGGAAAATGTACATCAACTAAATTTTTCATTTGGTAAGCAAAGTCTTTCTTGGTACGTCGTTCAGTAACTTCTATATGTCTCCATCCTCTAAGAGGATCATAAAACCCAAATAAATTACAAGGAACTTGTCTAATACCAATTTCAAAAAATATTGTTACAATAGAATAGGTATAAAATTATTAAGCGATAGCAACTACTCTGTGGCGATCGCTTAACTACCAAAAACCAAAATAACCATACAAAAACTACCCATCCTTCT
>NZ_JAAHGT010000500.1 GCF_010672385.1 Okeania sp. SIO2F4 | reverse complement strand
TTCTGTACCTTCTTTAAGACCAATACCAACCTTCTTTTCACAAGAGGTACGAAAAAAGGGCAAGGAGAAGGGGCGAATACTTTTTACTGATGCCTCAATTCCTAATTTTACCTCTTTAATTGTGCCTACTGTAGAGCAATTAAGTTTTTCGAGAAGTTTATCTAACTGATTAAAAGTATCTTGCTGAAGCTCCTCTAATCTTGTGAGTGTGGGAGAAAACAAGTCATTATAAAGAGTCTCTGGTGCTTTTTGGACAATCTCATCAACTTTGGCCAAAAGTCTCATCATTTCTAAAGTAATTTGATTAATTCGTGCTTCTACAGCTCGATCTACTGTACCGAGAGTGTAGCGGACATCAATAAGAGCTTCTGCACGAGCCTGATTAATCTCTGAAAAGGTTTCCTGCATAGCACCACGATACTTGTCATCCACTGTTTCTAGAATTTGATCGATATCTTCAACCACTTCATTTTGAATTTCAAGGATATTTTTTTTTCCATCCTCCATAAGTCTTTTAGCTCCTTCTTCACTGCGAAGAATGTTTTTTGCTGCTACATCATCAACTTTCTTAAACACATCATCAAGAAGGGGGTTTATGTCACTTTTAATAAATTTACTTAATTCTGCTAATGCTGCTTCAGTAGACGCTTTACCAGCATCTTTAAATGGTTTTTTAAATATTTTTCCTATGTATCTACTAGGATCTATTTTGCGCCAAAAACTAGCTAAAGAAAGTTTAGGCTGCATTAAAACAACCATCATACTAAGACACAGAACAAAAAATATTTTGACTCTCTTCATTGACCTACCAGACCAAAAAGTTTCTATATTTTTCTTTGGGAAGTATAACTTTTTGCTTTCCACTATTATTATTTAAGGCTTTACAAGTTAAATGAATAAGAATTTGTTTTCAACTATTATATATTAAGGAAAGACTCATCAACTTAAACCAAGAATAGTATTTACCATTTCTGCTAATACCCTAGATTTTTTTGAGAGTCAAAAAATCTAAACTATCGCATTATTATGCAGCACTACCAGAAAAACATAAAAAAATTTCACTATACTTAAATATTACTATTTTTAGCGATATAGCTGCCGCTAGGCTCCGCCAACGCCAAAAAAAGCACTGAATATTATTCTCAGTGCTAACAGAAAAAATCTTATATATACAGGTAAAATTCTGAAACTAAATATCGTAACTTCTTGCTTCAGCAGCTTCTGGATTATCCTCACAATAAAGATCGAAAGCAGTTTTATCAAGTCTTTCAGCCTTCTGATGAGCAGCTTCAGCTTGTAACTCCTCCACAATATCCCATGCTGCTGCACATTCTCTAGAAGTAACACCTTTTTGTGCACAAATACTTCTTGCTTCTTCAATAGCTGCCTCAATTCTCTTTTCAAGTAGCACAGATTTTGGTTTTTCCACAAAATCACTCTTGCTTAAAATATCTGTAACTGAAATAATACCAAGCAATGTATCTTTAATCACAGGTGCTCGGTGTATACCTGTCTGAGCAAATAAACGCGCCACATATTCCACACCTAAATCCGGGTTAACAACAATACAAGGCTTAGTCATAATTTCATAAACTCGCACTTGTTTAGGGTCTTTCCCATAGGCAGCAACTTTATAAACAATATCTGCTTCTGTGACAATACCATAAGCATCTTGCTCGTGACGTCGTTCCACAATTAAAGCACGCAGACATAGATCGTTCATCTTCTTCACAGCATCAGCTACTGTCGCCGAACCCTTAATTTTCTCTACATCTGTGGTCATAATATCCTTAGCTTTCATCATCTTGACTGTTCCTCAATAATATGTGTTTAGTTATTTATATTTAAGCCACCAATATTTAGCAGCTTTGCTATTTACTAAGAGTAGAATAGAATAGTTATTTAGTCTACGAATTGAACAAATCCAATAATTAAAAATTTAGGACTTACGCACCAGACCATATATATAGCGTCATAAACTATAACGTTCTAGTTTTTACACTCTACATATAGTACCTTTGCGTAAGTCCTAAAATTGTTGCAATTGTTCTAATTTTCTAACTAATCTTGGTCAGTAATATCTGGAAAACCCTTAAAAGTCAATTTCCAACTAGAACTACTCTGTGTATTTAGGGAAAGTTCATTAATAATATTTCCAAAATCTTTTTGTAGTTTTTGAGTTAAAGTAATGGGAAAATCCAAATCTATTCCCTGCCTTTTTACTATAGTTGCCAACTCAGCAAAATTAACTTTCTGAGTAGTTCGTTCTACAGATGATAATTTAAAAGTCGAAGTTTCAGAAATATTCTGTGCCTGCATCGCTAATTTTATCCGTTCAAGTATATGAGAAATTTCTGAATCTAACAATTTCCATTCATGTAAAATTTCTTGATATCTATGAGTCAGTTCATCTAAATTATCAGTAGCAGGTTCAGTATTATTTTGATGAATTAACTCTAATAAAGCCAAGTGTACTTGAGCTAAGTAAACTGGGTCCATTTTTGCATATTCTAGTTGTTTTTCTGTGAGTGGTCGTTTTCCCCAATCACTTCCTTGTACTTCTTTATCTATGTTTTTAAAATTAGTTAATTTTTCAGCTAATGTCTTCAGTTTTAAGTTCGATACTGGCAAAATATAATAAGGTAATTTTTTAGCTATTTCCCAAGTACAAGTAATATTTTTAGCTTGATTTTTACCCAGAAATTTAATGTCATACTTAGCATTGTGAAATACCTTCTCAATATCAGGATTAACCATAACTCGATCGATAAAAAAGTTGGTTAAATCAGGTTTTTCTAAAATATCAAAAATATAAACATTGTCACCTAGAAAATCTTGAGGATCGGCTAATAATTGAATTAAAGATAATCTAGGTTGACGGGTATTATAATCTGCAACTTCTGTATCAATCCAAAGTATATTAGTTTGAGTCAATTTCTCAATAACTGTTTTAATACTATTATTATCTGTTAAATAAATCATATAGAAATTTTCAAATTATTTGGCCTAGATTGAAGGTTCGTGCAACTAGGGGCAATTAAAGCTTAAAAGTATTGGCTTATATTGTTTTTGCCTCTCTGGCTTTTTATTGTCTGAAATAACTTTCAAGCAATAATGGAACGGAATCATACTAAATCCGGGTATAAAGGAAGGCTTGTTCAATTATCAAATCCCTTATGTAGCAATGACTGTAACTTTAAAAAATACCTTCTCATACCGTTTCACGGAAGTCAAAAGTCATGCATTAATATTTTACAGACTTAGAACTTTTTAGAACTTTAGGGAATAGCAGAAAATAAATTATCCCAATTTTTCTACTAATCGCGTTAACTGGTTACTCCCTACTCCCTTACTTTTTCAATTTCTTCCCTACTCCCGTACGGGCGATTCGCATAGATGCCCCTACTCCCTTATTTTCATAGCTAATGGGATAATTTTTTATTTGGAATTCCCTTAACGCTACAGTAATTTCAGGAAATTATTTTACATCTAAAATTTGAAACTATTTGTGACATTTTTAAAGTGAATTGGTATCACTAACATGGATTTGGTATTATAAGAATTTCAGAGCATTTTCTAACTCGCTACATTATATAACACCAAGCTTCTATTTGGCTGTCAAATGAAGGTTTTAAGTTAAAATCAACTGTCATAAAAATTTTCACAACCAATTTAGGATTGCTATATATCACTTTTCTTGTTGTAAAAAGTCATCAACAGCAAAAGTAGTCGAGAACAAACAATTCTCGATTGTTAACGTTCCTTGAGAATTTTTTTTCATATTCCATGACCATAATCGACATCTCATATCTTTAGGATTTTTTACGATCGCTAAATGATTTACTTGAATACCTATAGGTTCATATTCACAAATTTTCCTTTTGTATAATTTTCCAGCGATATGTATACAAGTTCTAGTATCTTGATGACAAATATTACAAATATATTTATCTATGACTAATCCAGGACTTAGATATAATCCATCTCCAAACCGTTGTCTAAATTGTTCTTCAAATTGATAAATTTTTTTCAAAGCATTTTCAATTATTAACCCTGATATAGAAGGAGAAACAAACTCAAGTCTTTCTTTTGAGTCGCATTTTAGACTCCAAACTCTTTCAACTAATGTATTATCCTTGTACCAATTTTGATTTTTAGTCAATTCTAAGAGTAATGAAGTTTCTTGTAATCCCTTGAAAAAAATAAGTAAATTTCGTAAACAATAATATTCAGCTTCTTGATTTTTTTGTAGATACTTTTCGAGATAATTTTTGTATTTTTCGATAAAAGTTAAACATAATAAATGAGATTCATATAATTTATTGTTTGACATAAGCTTTAGCCAAATTCCCGCAAATTTTGAAGCTTCATATTGAAAAACTTCAGTTTGATTATTTTTGCTCTTTTTTGTCATTTTTAAATCCCTCTAATACTTTCAGGAATCCATCAACATCTCCGTGATAGTTAACAGAACCAGACTCAATCTTATTGTCGAATATTTTTAACTCTGCTTGGATTTGTGGAGAATTTTGATTATTTTTGTTTGACTGTGAGATTTTGTCTCCTATGAGGCGAACTATTACAACTATTAATATAGGTATGCAAGCTTTATCAAGTATCCAAATTAATCCAAGTTTTATTTCTACGCTTCTCAAATTTGAAACTTTTGCTTCTAATCCAAGGTCATATGAATTAGCACAAGATAATTGTTCTAATTTTAATAATTTGGTTAGATATATAGCATCATCTGTATCAATAAGTTCTAAATCTTCTTGAGAATTATTGATCTTACTTGGCAGAATTAATATTTGATATTTGTTTTTGATATTTTCTAGATTAATATCTAACTGTGATAAGTATTGATTCTCTTGTTTAATTTCTGCTAAAATTTCAGGTAATCGGTCTAAATCTCCCTCAGATAAATTACGGCCTGGTTTAGACTTTAAACAGTCAGCTAAGGCATAAAACGCCTTGGTATTGTCTCGATGAGCTAATATATAAGCTCGTAATTCTGATTCATTCATAGTTTGAAAATTTGTAGGATGATTCATAGAATTGTTACCTCACCATTTCTATCAATTAAAACTTGGATATCTTCACCTGCAAGAATGAAAATATCATCGCTTCTTTCATCTAGTCTAACTAAATAAATCGTTCATTAATTGATAATGGATAATTACCTCTGGTTAAAACCGTTACGGAATTGAATATAAGGAATATTTTCTTTTGTCTTGGTCGATTGGAGGCTAGCGAGGAGACCTCGCCATCCCATCCTACGGAATGCTGCCTCTTGCCTCCGCAGGAGGAGCTGCGCTAATAGAGGAGCTGCCTCTTTCAGAGGAGCTGCCTCTTGCAGAGGAGCTTCGCTAACGCTAACGCAAACGACCGCTTTTTCCCCTATCCAAGGGGAAGCTTCAAGGTGCGAATTATTTAATTATTTAATTATTAATTATAGCAATTCCCAAAAAGCGTGAGGTACAAAATTTTAGGTTTGAGGGAACACTTAACTGGGAACACTTAACTGGGAATAAAAAGACAATAAAACAATAAAGATAACTGTACCTCACGAGCTTGGGAAACGCTATATTAATTATTCGGTAAATACATCTGTGTGATTCTTTGACACAAAATCAAACTATTAACCCCTTGTTTCTCTGTGTGCATTTTCACGCCTCATACCCTAGATGACTTAAATTTTGTTTATTTCTGGCAATATAGCAAACCTAAATTGGTTGTGACAATTTTTATAATAATTAACTTGATTTGAAAACCTTGAAAATTCTATACGTTGCTAACCCGACGGCTCCCCTAACTAACTCCTAACTACCACCAAAATATGACAACTTCTTCAATAGGATTGCTATATGAAGATTTACTTATTAGCTATTGCTTTTGGTACGCTTTTAAAACTGTATTATACCAATTTTAAAAATAATATTACAGCCTAATTAATACTAAAATACTACAGCTGAAATATGATTGCTATAATTTTAATTATTCTTATGTTTACTTCTCTCCCACTCAAGAAATTGAAGTTACTCATTCTGACTCCTGATTCCTAATTAATAAACCTTACCATCTGGCATCATAGCCCCTGTTAAATTAGTATTTCGTAAATCCACCCCATCCAAAATTGCTCCCCTTAAACTAGCTCCACTTAAGTCAGCACCATCAAGATTAGCTTCACTCAAATCAGCCTTCCATAAATAAGCATCCTCTAAACAAGCACCACTTAAATCAGCTTTATGCAAATCAGCTAAATTAAGATTAGCTTGAGTGAAATTAGCATCAGTCAAAACTGTATAAGATAAATCAGCTATCGTCAAAACTGCTCCACTTAAATTACTATAAATTAATACCGTATTTCTCAGATTAGAGCCATTCATAGTTGTCTCTTTTAAGTTAGTAAAAATTAAATTAGCACCACTAAAATTGGTAGCAGTAAAATCTGCAGCACACAAGTTAGCTAACTTCATTTTAGCCCAATTAAAATTCACCCCATTAAAATCCATTCTATGTAAATCTACCTCCATCAAATATGCTTGACTCAGATTAACTCCTCTCATAAAAGCGCCTTGTGTTGAGGCTTCATTCAGTCGAAGTAGACTCAAATTAGCCCAACGAAGATTAGCATTTTTAAGATTAGCACACAAATTAATATCACTAAGATTAGCCCCACAAAGATTAATACCTTCTAGGTTAGCACCTCTCAAATTTACACCAGATAAAATAGCCCCACTTAATCTAGTGTTTAGTTGCAAAAGTTAGTAATATTATTTTTTTCTCTATTTTTGTAAGTTTGAAGCTTTTTTCTTGGTTAAATAAGTAGATTAATTTATGCAATCAGACACTAACACCAGATAACTCTGACTTAACCAAAAAAGAACCCTCTAAATTAGTTTTTTCAAGTCAGCATTAACAAGTT
>NZ_JAAHGT010000050.1:17072-22296 GCF_010672385.1 Okeania sp. SIO2F4 | reverse complement strand
TCACCTCGTTGCGATCGCCTTCCGCTACAAGTGGGGCGACATTAGCTGCTAATAATAGACCCAGGTCTCGACCATAACGAGTGTCATTGAGGCGAGCATCTTCTTGAATAGCATTTACTGCCCAAAAGCTGAAGCTGCTCATTAGCAAAGATACTATTAGGGTGATAACTGCCATGAGTTTAGTCTGGAGGGTAAACTCAGACCACCAGTTAGCAATTATTTCTCCGATTTTTTTTAGGAGGGGAAGCATTTTAAAAGTCAAAAATTAAAAGTTAAAAGTCAAAAGTTAAAATTACTTCTCGACTCTATCCTATATTAACTAGGGTAGTTAGGAATGCCTGAAAGGTTATATTGATTTTATTTATTTTATTTCTTTGTTAGTTGTGAGGAAAGGGAAGGGGGAATGGAAAGTTGGTAGAACTACCAACTAATAGTGAATACTGGCTGAAACTTTGACTATACCTTGATCGCAAAAATTACAATGTACCAATACGAGAAAGTTTACCTAAGTATGTAGATATAAAAATAACTTTACTGAGGATTAATAAATTCTGAATTGCCAAAAACCCGACTACCTATATCTCGGCGATAGTATATTCCTTCAAATTTAATACAATCTACAGCAGCATAAGCTTTTACCTTAGCTTCAATAAAATTAGCCCCCACTGCTGTTACTCCTAAGACACGACCACCGTCAGTAATTAAATTTTGTGTATGTAATTTTGTTCCAGCATGAAATATAGTTGCTCCAGTAGCTTCAGCTTTTTCTATTCCAGAGATAACTTTTCCTTTCTCATAAGCTTCCGGATAACCCGCAGAAGCTAAAACTACAGAAACTGCCACTCCTGATTTCCAATTAATAGGGGGCAACTCGGCTAAACGTTGTTCGCAACAAGCTAATAATAATTCCTCCAATGGGGTTTCCAACAGAGAGAGAATAGGTTGAGTTTCTGGGTCGCCGAACCTACAGTTAAATTCTAATACTTTTGGCTCTCCTGTAGGACTAATCATTAATCCGGCATAAACAACACCTCGATAATCAATACCACGTTTTTGTAAATTAGTCAAAGTCGGTTCTAGCACTTTTCGTTGAATGTCGGCCATGAGTTCTGGGCTAATAATAGGAGTAGGGGTATAAGCACCCATACCTCCAGTGTTTGGTCCTGTGTCTCCTTCGCCTACTGCTTTATGGTCTTGGGCTGGTAATAGGGGACGAATGGTTAGTCCATCGGTCAGGGCTAATACTGATATTTCTTGACCTATGAGGAATTCTTCTATTACCACAGATTGGTGATTTTCGTCAAATTCTCCCTGGAAAATGGCATCTATGGCATTATGAGCCATTTCAATTGTAGTGGCTACGGTGACTCCTTTTCCGGCAGCTAGACCATCTGCTTTAACGACTATGGGAATTTCTGTAATGTATTCTTTGGCAGTTTCGGCGTTGGTAAAGGTGGCTGATTTGGCAGTGGGAATATTTGCTTCGGCCATGAAATCTTTTGCCCAAGATTTACTAGCTTCAAGAATGGCACCTGCTTTGATGGGGCCAAATATTTTGAGGTTGGGTTGTTTTAGGTAGTCGGTAATGCCTAGGGCTAGGGGAACTTCAGGACCAACAACTACAAGGGAGATGTTTTGGTCGGCGATGAGTTGTTTGAGGGCTGGGAAGTCTGTAACTGGGATGGGTATATTTTGACATTTTGCTTGGGTGGCTGTACCACCGTTACCTGGGGTACAGAATATTTGTTGAACTTGGGGAGAGTGGGATAGTTTCCAGGCGATCGCGTGTTCTCTACCGCCGTTACCTACTATTAATATTTTCACGTTTTTTTTGTTGTTTGAATTATTGTTTTTACAAGGAAGAAGTAAGAAGGCTTTGTGCTAAATCTGATTTAAAAAAGCTGATTTATAGATATCTATAGTAATCTTAAACAGATTGTAATATTTTCTCGTAGAGGTTTGGTTTCCAAATCCCATTTTGGTTTGGGTTTGGAGACCAAACCCCTACAGTTTTTTTTCGCAAATCATTTAGGATTGCTATATGTTATGCCTCGCCTTATAATTTGTCTATAATAACTAGATTTGGTATTAGTTATCAAGAAAAGAAAGTTAAATTTCAAATAAAGTATAAAAGTATGACTAAAAATAAGGATAGGTAGTTAAGTTGATATAATAGCAATTGCTTGTTTAGATGAGTTGGTTATTATGAGTGATAATTTTCAATTGCTTAAAAGTGATGATGATGTTTTGTTATTTGAGCAACATGGATTTAAACATACATTTATAGTTGGTAGATTTAAAGAATTGTATTTACAGCAAATAAAAGATAAAATTTATTCAACGGAGCAGAAACCCAAGAATTACCCGTTTGTAGTTTTTTTGAACTTAAATACAGGGCTTAGAGTCGAAGATAAAGTAGGGATAAAATTCAATAGTAGCAAATGGGAATCAGTGACTGAAGAAATAGAATGCCAACTATTAAAACTTGGTGATAGTGGTTGGCAAAAAGGTAGACTCAGAGTCAAAAATTATGTTGATTTTTTACCAGAGGAAAATAGAGGATGTCAATATAGTTCTCAACGTGGGCAACCACCAAAATCATAAATTAAAATAGAACTAGAATTTTGCCCAGATTTAACTATTGAACCGGAGTCTCCATTAGATGATATTAGACAGAGTGAAAGCTATAAAAAACTTTTGTAAAAATCTTCTTATATGAGAAACAAAACATTATTAAACCAATCACAAAAAAATCATAAATTGTTTTCTTTGTTGATTTTTGTTTGGGAAAAAATAAAGTAAAAATTGGTAAGAGTTATTGGCGCAAAGGCAAAGTTAGACTCAAAAGTTATATTGATTTTTGACCAGAGAGCTATACAGAATATCACTATAATTATCCGTCATTTCAGAAATAGTTATATTGATTTTTTACGAGAGAGATATGGAGAATATCAATATAATTATCAGTCATTTCAGAATCCGAAAGCTCATCTTGAAATCGAACTATAATTTAGCTCAGATTTAACTATTGAAACTGAATCATTATTAGAGAATATTTGCTGCTAGTGAAAGCTCTAAAAAACTTTTGTAAAAATTCTCTTCCCTGAGAAATAGAACATGATCAAGCCAAAGCAAACAAATCATAAATTGTTTTCTTTATTGACTTATCCTTGGTTAAAAAAAAAGAAAAAATTGGTGATATTTATTGCTGCAAAGGCAAACTTAGACTCAAAAGTTATATTGATTTTTGACCAGAGAGGTATACAGAATATCAATATAATTATCGGTTATTTCAGAATCTGAAAACTCATATTGAAATCGAACTATAATTTTGCTCAAATTTAACTCTTGAAATAGATGGAAATAATAAACTTTCTTCAAATTAGAGGTAATTATAAATTTCTATTCAAAAATTAATTAGACACCCTATTGACTCCCTGTTCCCTTTTTTATATTCCCTATTCTCTCTTTCAACTGTAAAATTTATTTTGCACAACTACTTAACTGATAACTGATATAGCAGTCGAAGCAAAGATGAGGACATTTCTAAATCCTGAAATCTTTTGACAGTTTATTATTCCCTATTCCCTATTCCCTATTCCCTATTCCCTAACTCTATAACTGAAATGACTCAATGCCTAAATCCTGATTGTTTAGAATCTAATCCCCCAGAAACAATATTCTGTCATAGTTGTGATGAAAAAATAGTTTTAGCCGAACGTTATCGTGCCTTAAAAATTATTGGGCGAGGTGGTTTTGGTCGAACTTTTCTAGCTGTGGATGAATTTAAACCCTCAAAACCTTTTTGTGTAATTAAACAATTTTTACCTCAAGCACAAGGAACAGAAAATTTATCCAAAGCTACTCTATTATTTGCTCAAGAAGCTGAACGTTTAGATACTTTAGGTAGACATCCACAAATTCCTGAACTTTTGGCATACTTTACTCAAGATAATCGACAATATTTAGTACAACAATTTATTGACGGGCAAACTTTACAACAGGAATTAGCTTGGTCGGGAGCTTTTGATGAAAGGAAAATTTTGGAGTTGTTAAAAAGTTTGTTGCCTGTGTTGGAATTTATTCATTCTCAACAGGTGATTCATCGGGATATTAAACCAGAGAATATTATTAGGAGAAAGAATGATAATCAATATCCAGTGCGAGCTTCTAGCTCGCCAGAGAATAATATTATATTAGTAGATTTTGGCATAGCGAAATTTGCTACAAAGACTGCTTTGGCTGTGACAGGAACTATTATTGGCTCTGAAGGATATGCTCCTCCCGAACAAGCAATAGGAAAAGCAACCTTTTCTAGGGATATTTATAGTTTAGGCGTAACTTGTATTCATTTATTAACTGAAGTCGAACCTTTTAAATTATTCGATGTGGGTGAAGGTGAGTGGATATGGCGAGACTATTTCAAGTCAAAGGTGAGTGATGAAGTAGGAAATTTGTTGGATAAAATGATTGTCGGGGCGACTAAGAAAAGATTTCAAAATCCTGGGGAAATTTTGTCGGCTATTAATCAGACATATCCAACAGAAAAAAAGTTTACCCCTCCACTACAAATATCTCAAAAGTTAACACCACCACCTGTTATTAACGAAACTTTTCCACCACAAACATTTCTCAAATCCATACCAGAATCAGAAATAGGAGAAAGATTTACCTTTGAGGTGGTGAGTGTTAATAATTTTGGCAAAATAATCAGTCGCACTTGGGGTAATGCTAGACAAAAAATCGAAGACTTAGGTAATGATATTAAATTAGAAATGGTTTATATCCCTGGGGGAAGTTTTCTCATGGGTTCCCCAGAATATAAACCAGAAAAATACAATATAGAAAGTCCGCCACATCAAGTTAATATTCAACCTTTTTATATGAGTAAATACCCTATTACTCAAAACCAATACCAAACCATTATGGGAGAAAATCCTTCTAACTTTAAAGGAGGAGACTTCCCAGTAGAAAAAGTGACATGGCACAACGCCACAGAATTCTGTCAAAGACTCTCTGAGAAAACCGGGAAAATTTATAGACTGCCGAGTGAGAGTCAGTGGGAATATGCGCGCCCGTGCAGGTACAACTACTCCCTTTTATTTTGGAGAAACTATAACGTCTGAGTTAGCTAACTACAATGGCAACTATACTTATGGCAAAGCTCCTAAAAGTAAATATCTACAAGAAACAACAAATGTAGGAATTTTTCCTCCCAATGCTT
>NZ_JAAHGT010000050.1:0-16972 GCF_010672385.1 Okeania sp. SIO2F4 | reverse complement strand
TTTTATTTTGGAGAAACTATAACGTCTGAGTTAGCTAACTACAATGGCAACTATACTTATGGCAAAGCTCCTAAAAGTAAATATCTACAAGAAACAACAAATGTAGGAATTTTTCCTCCCAATGCTTTTGGTTTATACGATATGCACGGCAATGTCTGGGAGTGGTGTCTGGATATTTGGCACGATAATTATAGTGACGCTCCTAATGACGGAAGTGTTTGGGAAAAAGGAAAAAGTAGTAATCAAAGAATTATCCGTGGTGGTAGTTGGAACAATAATCCTAACCATTGTCGGAGTGCCTTCCGCTTTAACAACTATTTTGACAACTGCATTATGAATTTGGGTTTCCGCGTTCTCTTGTTGCCTGATTTTCAGAAAAAGTTTCAAAATCCTGGGGAAATATCCTCCCTGATTAACCAGACTTATCCCACAGAAAAAAAGTTTACCCCTCCACTACAAATATCTCAAAAATTAACAGCACCACCCATTATTAATGAAACTTCTCCACCACAAACATTTCTCAGATCAATACCAGAAACAGAAATAGGAGAAATATTTACTTTTGAAGTAGTAACTGTCAATAATTTTGGCAAAATAATCAACCGCACCCCCCGTAATGCCAGACAAAAAATCGAAGACTTAGGTAATGATATTAAATTAGAAATGGTTTATATCCCTGGGGGAAGTTTTCTCATGGGTTCGCCAGAAAATGAAGAACAAAGATTTAATACAGAAACTCCTCAACATCAAGTTACTCTCCAACCTTTTTATATGAGCAAATATCCTATTACTCAAGAACAATATCAAATCATTATGGATAAAAATCCCTCTCATTTTAAAGGAAGAAATCGTCCTGTAGAAACTGTAACATGGTACAACGCCACAGAATTTTGTCAAAAGCTATCCCAGAAAACAACAAAAACTTACAGTTTGCCCAGTGAGAGTCAGTGGGAATATGCGCGCCCGTGCAGGAA
Organism: Okeania sp. SIO2F4; assembly: GCF_010672385.1. GTDB lineage: Bacteria > Cyanobacteriota > Cyanobacteriia > Cyanobacteriales > Microcoleaceae > Trichodesmium. The sequence continues at coordinate 15,998 of NZ_JAAHGT010000050.1, read as the reverse complement.
CAACTACTCCTTTTTATTTTGGAGAAACTATAACGTCTGAGTTAGCTAACTACAATGGCAACTATACTTATGGCAAAGCTCCTAAAAGTAAATATCTACAAGAAACAACAAATGTAGGAATTTTTCCTCCCAATGCTTTTGGTTTATACGATATGCACGGCAATGTCTGGGAGTGGTGTCAGGATATTTGGCATGATAATTATGAGGGTGCGCCTAATGATGGGAGTGCTTGGCAGGATAGAGACATGGATAGTTCTCCACTGCGGGGTGGTTCTTGGTACGATAATCCTGAGTTCTGCCGTTCTGCGATTCGCGTCAGTTACTTTGGGCGTGTCTTCCGTTACGACTACTTTGGTTTCCGTATGGTCTGTAGTCCCGATTATTTCTGATAAACATGACTAGCGATCGCTTCGCGTTTCGGCTGTCGCCGACATGAAAGGCGGAGCAAGTGCGGCAGCTATATCGCCACCTAACTTCTACCCAATATATATAGAAGCCTATCCTCAGTAGAGGTAAATTTCATTCTGTGAAGCTCCAAAAAAATCAGCTAAGGATTTGCCTTGCATTCTCTTTAAAATTGCGATAGTATTTATTTATAAGGATTCGTTCGTCCATACTCTTGACTTTTGAATCAACTAAAAAAATTGGTTTTTGAGGTTGCTAGATTTAGTATGAACACTTGCCCAGGTAAAAATATAGAAAATTCTTTTCCCTAGCACAAAACAGTCAATCTATCAACCAGTCGAAAAATGAAGAGAGGAAAATTAGTCATTCATCTAAAAGTCAATTAACAGCGATCGCCTCTCTAAACAACCGCAGTATAAGCATTTGCAGCTTAAAATTTCGATCAAGTTATAAAAACCCCAAGGATTATATCACTACTCATAATATTACAAAATTGAGCAAAACTGCTAAAAAGATTGAAATTTCGTTAGAGAATGGGAAAATTTTTTTCTTCGATTTTGTCATAGATTGATGACAAAGTTTAAAATTTTAAAACTCAAAGCCTTATACAGATAAATAAAACTTAGAAGAAGTAGTAAATATTTAGGGAAGCATTCAGCTAATAGCTGACTGCTAATTAGCAATTAATAATATACCTCTCTAGAAAAAAGGTAGTAGGGAGTAGCTGGAGTAGGGATTAAGCGGAAATAATTGATTATTTCTGTAGGATAATTGATTTTATTTTTGATTATTGGAGATTTCTAATGGATAATTAACTGCTATAGCTAAGAAAGAATTGGTATTTGACAATTACTGATGATGAATCTCAGACTAGGAAATGCTTTTCCAACTGTTCCCTGTTGCCTATTGCCTGTTACCTGCTATATAAATTACAGAGCTTTTGAGGATAGTGAGGTACAGTTTAATACTAACCTCTATTCCTTATTCCCTATCTAATTAATTTGAATCTAACTCATCAGCGATCGCTCGAAATAAAGCAATTGTTTCTACATCGTCAATACTTCTATAAATCTTATTGCCAGAGCCTGTTTTTACTCCGACTAAGTTCTTTTCAGGATTAATATAAAGATATTGCCCCCAGGCTCCAGTTGCACAATAATCACCATTTGAACCTTCAGGAATCCACCAATGATATTGATAACCCCACTTAAAATATCTCTCATCTGTTGCTCCTGGTTTTAAGTGGGGAGTATTGGGTATTGTTGACTCTTTTACCCAACTTTTAGGGATAATTTGTTGTCCGTTAAAATATCCATTGTGTAGATAAGCTAAACCAAATTTGGCATAATCTCTCAAAGTACAATTCATCCCACAAAAAGTTACTTCAGTTCCATAATTATCTGTTAACCAATAAGCATCTGATTCTGCTCCGATTGGTTGCCATATTTTCTTTTCTAAATAAGTCACAATGTTTTGTCCGGTTGTTCGTTTTAATAATAAACTTAATATCTGACTATTTAAGCCCATGTATTCAAAATAATTTCCTGATGGGTATTGAGAAGGATAATTTAAAACTGCCTTTTCCATAGGCTGTATATAGAGAAATAATTTATATAAAAGTTGATAAATATCTGTATTTTGATGACGAAAATTTTCAGTAAATCTAACACCAGATTGCATCTGGAGAATATGTTTAATTGGCACGTTGTTATAACCGGATACTTTCAACTCTGGCATATATTTAGTAATCGGGTCATCTATACTATTAATATAATTATCTTCTAAAGCAATTCCTATCAAAGCAGATATGAAAGCTTTTGCTACTGACCAAGATGTTATTTTATTGGCTTTTGCATAACCTTGAAAGTATTTTTCATAGACAATTACATCATTTTTAACTAACAAAAAACCAGTAGTTTTTAAACGCTGCAAAAAATCAGACATTTTCCTGGTTTCATCCTGGAACTTATAAGGTATATTCAAGTCGCGTAAATCTTCCTGAAATTTGTATGATTTTTGATAACGATGGATAATTGTACTAGGAAAAACACGATTCATATTACGAAAATTGATGACTCTTTTATCATCATCAAATAACGTAAATTTTGGTTCAAAATAAAATTTCCAGATAATTAAAATAATGGTGATTAGAGGCAGAATAAAAATGAGCATAAATTTGATAATGTTCATAGCTATTGGTTGAATAGTAGATCGGGATACTGCTGAGGCAACACTCTAAGTTTTCCTTTGGAATTCTCGGGAAATATGTCGCGTAGTAAAACGCTGTTCATGTTATCATCTGGAAATAAAATTGACTAGGGGTTAACAAATGCCAGATGATTTAGTACCATTTATCATTGGTGTCAGTCTTTTGATTCTTTATCTAGTATTTTCAGCTATGACTGAAATGGGAACAAAATGGCTTGGTAGAAAAAAAGATGATTAATTAATACTGTCGCTCTAACTATTCCTGAAAAAAAGGATTATTTTCTCTAAGTGAATAGCAAAAAATAAATTATCCAATTTTTGAACTAGACCTGGAAAGTTTAACTCCCTCTATTGCCTACTCACTACTCGTTCTTACCTACTGCCTACTCCCTACTCGTTCTTCCCTAAATTCTAGGTAATTGTATATTTTTTTATTTGGAAGTCCCTAATTTGAATTAGCAGAAATACAAAAAAATTATTGAAGCTTTGGGAGAAAATTGTCTAGTTATCATTTATCAGTTAGCCTCCTGGGTAGAAATTGCGTTTTTTCCTCTAGAATGCTCCGCAAATATGTCGTGTAGCGAAACAGTAACTTTAACTTAAGCAACAGGCTTGAAATCTGGAATTTTATTTTCTCTTGGTGGATTGAATATGGCGTTTAGCGCTCCGCACAACCCGCGTTAAAGCGGAGCGACTTGAATTGCGGAGTGGCTCTGCAAGAGCGTGAAACCTAGCTATTCCATCCTACGGAATGCTCTGCAAACGATCGCTTTTTACCCCCTTAAAAGGGGTGGCTTTATACTTTTTTTCTTTGGTAATTAAACACCTACACAGAATTGATTACCTATTCTAATTCTCTGTAAATCTTGCCGTAAAATATTTTCAATGAAAGAAAAATGTGTAATGAATTTTGTTCAGTTACTTATGACCTATAGTTATTATAAATTACTATAGCAATCCTATTTAAGTTGTAATATTTTGGTGGTAATTAGGAGTCATTCCTCATGAGTCATAATTTTCAAGATTTTCCGTTAATATTAACTATTATAAAAATTTTTACAAATCATTTAGGATTTCTATATGTCTCTGAAAGAACATGAATTTGCAAGAGGAATAATTGGTCGATCGATCGGGATATTTATTTTTTAAATAGGGCTAAAATCAAAAAGTTGGGTTCGATAACCTTGAATCATCCATAATTAGACAGAAGTGCAGAATCAGATACTTTTTATTACATTCAAAATTCATTAAAAGTAGCAGAAAAAAATTGACTTAGCCAACTTTCCAGCACCATATATAGTAGTATAATTTGATATTACTTATACTCTTTTGTAGATTTTTTTTCAATTATCATTATTTAGACTTCATCTAGGTATCAGTTAATATATGATAACTTACGAGTGAATGCTAACAAAAAAGAATTTTTTTGTTGATAAAATACAAAAGTTATAATTGAATTGATCGGAAAAATGAAAAATATTGAAATTAGTCAAAACCAACCCAGTAAAATTGAAAAAGTCGGTGTTATTGGTGGAGGTCAGTTAGCATGGATGATGGCGGATGCAGCTAAAAAACTAGGAGTAGATTTAATTATTCAAACTCCCCGTAAAGATGACCCGGCAGTATCTATAGCAAAGGATATTATTTTGGCAGAAATTGATGATGCTCAGGCAACTACAAAGTTAGCAAATAGTAGTGATGTGATTACTTTTGAAAATGAGTTTATTAATATAGATGAGTTGTCACATCTGCTTAAAAATAATCTAATTTTTCGTCCGAGTTTATCTGTGTTGAAGCCATTATTAGATAAGTATGAACAGTTGTGTTATTTGCGAAATTTAGGTTTACCTGTTCCTAACTTTTGGGAGTGGGGAAAAGAAATTGAATCTTTATCTTTTCCTCTGGTATTGAAAGCTCGTCGTCATGGTTATGATGGTCAAGGTACTTTTATTATTAAGGATATTGAGAGTTTAAAATCTCAGGGAAATTCGGAAATTTTCATACAAGAATTTATCCCTTTTGAGCGAGAAATTGCAGTTATTGCTGCTCGTGGAGTGACTGGTGAAGTTAAGATTTATCCTGTGGTAGAAACTCAACAGGAAAATCAGGTTTGTCGGCGGGTTTTTGTGCCTGATGAAAATTTGGAATTAGTAAAAGAAATTGAAGCGATCGCTCATTCTCTTCTCAATAATTTAGAAGTAGTAGGAGTATTTGGAATTGAAATGTTTATTACTAAAGATAAGAAAGTTTTGATTAATGAAATTGCTCCGAGAACTCATAATTCTGGTCATTACACTTTAGATGCCTGTGAGACTTCCCAATTTGAACAACATTTACGGGCAGTTTGTGGTTTACCTCTGGGTAGTACCACTCTCAAAACAAGAGGAGCGGTGATGGTAAATTTGTTAGGTTATGAATTTGGGGAAAATCACTACTTGACAAAACGGCAAATGTTAGAAAAGATTCCTCATGCTTCCGTTTGGTGGTATGGCAAAACAGAATCTCGTCCAGGACGGAAGTTAGGTCATGTGACTGTTTTGCTAGATGAGGAAAATTTTGAAACTATGCGTTGGCAGGGTGAGGCGATCGCTAATCAAATCGAAAATATCTGGTATAACTAAAATTTGGAGCTTCAGATTATTTGAGAATGATGAACATATAGGAGGAGTCAGAAGAGACGCCCTAAATAGAAAATACAGCACTATGTAAATAGGGCACAGACATTTATAAATTCTCAAACTCAGGCAGGTATTACTTCTGACTTGCGTCTACCGCTATAGCTTCAAGGAATTTATAACTTTTGACTTTTAAATTTTGAATTTTGACTTACTTAAGGGGGGTGACAGAAAAAAAATAACCGCTATAATAGTTACCAGGTTCTACTGCGACGTTGGTGACTGCCAATAATGTTTTTTTGACCTACAAATCAAAAAACATTGGGAATCTAGATGTTCGAGTGGCAGTAAACTGGGCTTGTACCCAGAAACTTTAAACTCGGGCCAAGATACCCACCTGGTATTATCCAGGTCAAAAGCTGAGGTAAGACGGCGTTGTGGTGAACTATTTTTTTTTGAAGGAATAAGGACGAACGAATATACAAAAAGTTAGGCGTTGCATATTTGTGGGATGAATTATAGTTTTACAGTAAAGAGGAAGTAACAGATGAAATTTACTTTTTCTGCAAAGATTCATCCGTTGGTTCAGTAATACCAAAAGTTAAGGATACCCTTGAAAATTTTTCTGGGAGATATTCTCACTGAGAATATATAACTGCCCAATTAATTTTTCCATTCTTGATAATTGAAGAAACAACAGACAACAAGAAAAGTACCCTTCAAAATTTTTCTCACCAATATTTGACTCTCATCCACAGGTAAAAATTTTTCTCGGACATATTCTCACTGAGAAAATATAACTGCCCAATTATTTGACTCTCATCCACAGGTAAAAATTTTTCTGAGAGATATTCTCAGTGAAAAGATATAACTGCCCAATTAATTTTTCTGTTCTTGATAATTCAGGAAACAACAGATATAGCAGAAGAAAGAAGGAAAAGGGAAGAAGGAAGAAAGAAAAATCTGGGGTTGTCTGAGTTTTCAGCTTTTTATCTGTCCTAACCTTTGCTTCGACTGCTATAACAACTAAAGTACCCTTCAAAATTTTTCTCATCAATATTTGACTCTCATCCACAGGTAAAAATTTTTCAGGCAGATATTCTCACCAATATTTGACTCTCATCCACAGGTAAAAATTTTTCAGGCAGATATTCTCACTGAGAAAATATAACTGCCCAATTAATTTTTCCATTCTTGATAATTGAAGAAACAACAGACAACAAGAAAAGTACCCTTCAAAATTTTTCTCACCAATATTTGACTCTCATCCACAGGTAAAAATTTTTCTCGGACATATTCTCACTGAGAAAATATAACTGCCCAATTAATTTTTCTGTTCTTGGTAAAGAGACTTAAAAAGTTGTTGTCTTTTTTTATGGTCAACAATAGCTAGAGGATAACCTACAACTTCCCGCTCATCCATAGGAATTTTACCAGTAACTAAATATTCCGTATCTACACGACCTAACTCTGAAACCCACTGCCGAATATATTCTGCTTCTGGGTCATATTTTTGTGTCTGAGATGTGGGGTTAAATATTCTCAAAGGTTTTGGGTCCATTCCACTCGAAGCACTCCATTGCCAACCACCATTATTAGCAGAAAGGTCTCCATCTATTAATTTCTGCATAAAATATTTTTCGCCCCACTGCCAATTAATAATTAAATCTTTGGTCAAAAAACTGGCGACTATCATCCGACAACGGTTGTGCATCCAACCTGTTTCATTTAACTGACGCATAGCAGCATCAATAATAGGATAACCTGTCTTTCCTTCACACCAAGCTTGAAAATATGCTTCATTATTCTCCCAAGGAAAATTTTTCCAATGTTCTCGGTAAGGACCTGTTTCTAGTTCGGGATAATGGTACATAACATATTGATAAAATTCCCGCCATGCTATTTCTTTTTGCCAGGTTTCTATATTTTCAAATGCTTCATTGCTACGGCAGTTTTCAATTAATTCTTGAGTTTTTGCCCAAACAGTACGAATACCAATAGTACCAAATTTTAGAGCAGCACTTAGTTGAGATGTTCCATCAATACTAGGGAAGTTTCGTTGTTCTTGATATGAATATATCGCCCCACTGGAAAATGTTTCTAATTTTTCTAATGCTGCTGTTTCTCCTGGTTCCAGAATCAGTTTATTTTCCCAATTAAATCCTAATTCTTTAGCAGTAGGTAAGTCAATTACTCCTATTTCTTTTGTCTGTTGAAGTTTCTCTTCAGTTAATCCTTTGAGTGAGGAAATCTTAACTGGATATGATTTTTTTTTACTCTTCCAATTTTTCCAGAAAGGAGTGTAGACACTGTAAGGTTTTTTTGTACCAGTAAATATTTCTTCTGGGGAATTAAGGAGTTGGTCCCAAAATGTTTTTACTTGAATATTTGCTGCTTCTAATTTTTGTTTAACTTGGCGATCACGTTCCTTACTATAAGGTTCAACATCTAGGTTCCAATATACAGCTTTTGCTTCTAGAAAAGTTGCTAATTTTGGTATAGCTTCTGTAGGTTTTCCTGAGATTATTAATAGTTGACTTCCTATTTGTTTATAGCGTTTTTCTAAATGTTGTAAACAACTAATCATATAGGTAATTCTTGCTGGAGCAATATCGTCTCGTTTGAATATATTTTCATCAAGACAAAATATGCCTACTACTGTTGGAGTTTCTTGAGATGCTTGTGTCAGTCCGATATTATCTGAAATGCGTAGATCGCGCCGATGCCAAAATAGGATTAAGTGAGACATTTTGTTTTAGTTTACCGCTAACTTTAATGACTGGGTTTAGAGTAATTCTTAGTTACCTATCATTTTGATTTTTATCTGAGATGAGTGCAAATTAATTTTTTCTAATTTAGCTATTATAGTTTTCATTTTTGTCAAAAAGGAAGTAGGGAGGAGCGAGTAGGGAATGGAGAGGAGGCAAAAATACACAACTATAACAATCCCATTTCAGTTGTAATATTTTCCTGGTACTTAGGAGTCATAATTTAAAATATTTTCAGTTAAAATTAACTGTTAGAAAAATTTTCACAACCAATGGGCGGATTGCTATATTGACTACCATAAAAATAGTCCGTAAATCTTGACTAAAATATAGCTACTTCTCCAATCTTTAAGACTTTTATAGCACTACAAAAAAGTGTTATGAAATTGATAAAATTGAAATTCTTTACAGTCAATAGTTTTGACTTTAGCTGTTTTGCTACGCGACATAAAAAACACAGTTTCGACCAGGGAAGGCAGGTGAATGCTGAATGCTAAATGCTATACTATTAGCTATGAATGTAAATTTATTCCATCGATTTCAGCTTTAATATTTTGCTGAAAAATACTCTCTTATGAAGTTAGTTTAAAAAAATCTAAAACCAATAGCTAAGATGTCAGGTAAGGTGAGAGAAATTATTTCATCCCTGTTCTCTGTCAAAAATAATTTTCTATTTAATTTTACTTACAGAATAATTAATAATTAAATAATTCAGCTTTATTAGCCTCCTCTTTCAAGGGGAAAAAAATAAATTTTTTCCTTCTTGGTCAATCCTCTCCCTTTTAGGGCTATCCATTACCCACATCTTTGTTAACATGAAACTTGACAAAAGAGAGAAGCTATGTGATTACCATAAAATGGATATTTCCCAAGAGTAAATGTATTTAATTAGAGGCTTTTTTAATCTGGAATGCTCTGTTTCTCCCCCCATCTCCCCATCTCCCTATCTCCCTATCATAAAAGGGTTTCAATACTTATGGGTAAAGCATAGCTTTTAGGGAGAGGTAATTATCCATTATTCATTATCCATTATCGATTAATGAACTACTTATCAGTTTCAACAAATACTGTTGCATTAACTTTTTTTAGTGGGAAGGGAAAACTTGAGGTGGCAATAGGGAAAATTAAATTCGATAGTTATTACGTACTGAACAAATCCATTTTTTGCTGTAACTATCTTTTTTGAATTTGAAATTACTTGGTTAATTTACTCTAAGGAAAAGGGAACATAATTTTTTGTTTTAATAGTAATTTTCAGGAATTAATACTACGCTCTTAGTCGAGCAATAATATTATGTCCCCTTAACCCTTAATAAGAATAAAAAAAATTTACCATCTCCTACTTTCTGACTTCTGACTGCTGAATTATTACTTCTATATTCCTGATAAAAACGGTTTAGCCAAAAATAAACTACAGATTGATTTAGCATCTACAAATTCTCCCTCTAAGATAGCTTTTTCTAATTCTTGAGGAGTCATTAAAACTGTTTCCATATCTTCATCAATATCTTGTGCTGGAGGATTTTTTAGTTTCTCCAAATCTTCTGCCAAAAAAGCATAAATAAATTCATCTGAATATCCAGGAGCAAGGGGAAATTCTCCTAACTTTTGCCATTTATTTGCTCGATAACCTGTTTCTTCTTCTATTTCTCGTTTGACAGTATCAGCAGGATTTTCATTTTCCTCTATCGTACCTGCAGGAAATTCTAAAATCCTACCTTGAATGGCAAATCTATATTGTTTTACTAAAACTAATTTTCCATCTGAAGTAACAGGAACACATAAAGCACCTCCAGGATGACGAATACATTCCCAGTCTCCTTCAACTCCATTAGGTAGACGTAGATGGTTGACGTCAAAGTTAAATTTTCTACCTTTATATAGGAGACGTTGTTTAATAATTTCAGGTGCTTCTTGATTTGGCATAAAATATAATAAACTAAGTTTTAACTATAATATCATCTTTGTATTAATACAGGGTAGCTGGTTAAAGTTAATAATTACCGAATAATTAAGGTTTAAAACCTCTCCTTTAAAGGAGAAACAAGCAGTCGATCTTCGGACCTTTCTGTAGGATGAGATGGCGTTAGCTCTGCGGCTCTGCAAGAGCGGATTTCCGTTCCCTCCGGGACGCTGCGCGACATGAAACGCTTAGCGTTAACGAAGTTTAGCGGAACGCTAAACGCCATATCCAATCTCCCCTTGATCAGAAAAAATGTTCCTTTGAGTCAATCCTATCTGTTTTCAAGGAGAGGTAATTATTCATTATTCATTATTCATTATTCATTATTCATTATTAATTGTCTTAGCGCCTCTCGTTAATGCTTTAATTCCTGATAGTAAAGATGATTTTTTAGGGTTTTTGGTAGTTTTTTCTAACTACTAATACCATTTATTTATCAAGCTGCACTTAAGAAATAGGAAGGAATTATTCATTAAAGGTAAACTTTTTTAACTTGTGACTTACCTATATTCTGATTAATTAAATCTAAATTTATAACTTAGAAAATTCTTCAAAACAATACTTAATAGTCAAATTAATATGGTTAATAAAATAATTTGGAGCATAATTGGTGGAACTCTTTGGGGTATTTTATTTTGTGCTGCTTTAGCTGGTTTATTTATCGGAATTAATCAAAATTTAGTCACTATTGTAAGTGCATTATTAATGGGTATTTTGTGGTCTATAATTATCAGTATGATTTGGAAATCATTAATGGCTAGACAAGATGAATCTAGTAAAAATTATATAATAGCTGGAATTATTGGTGGTTGTTTTCTAGGCAGTGCTATTGGAGGATTAATGTTAGCAATATTAAATCGGGATGCTAATTTTGGTAAGGTATATATATTAGGAGCATTTCTCGGAGGAAGTTTTGGTTTTATTTGGAGTTTGTTTAAACCACCAATGTTTTTGGGAGGGATGAGAATTTGGGGTAAGTCTGGAGCAATTTTAGGTGGAATTTGGGGGTCGTTTTTCGGGACAATTATAGGTATGGTTGCCACAGTTTGCTTAGTGTTTTGGAGTCAAGCAAATCTTGATATTAGTGCTGATAACTTACCTCAATTATTAATAGCTGTTTTGATTTTTGGTAGTGGAAATGGTGCTATTGGTGGAACAATATCAGGAATTATATTCGGTGGATTAATTATGGCTCCTCCTTTACCTTTAGCATTAGAATTAATTGGCATAAGAGGTGCAATTGTTGGAGCAATTTGGGGTTGTTTTTTGATGGCGATCGCTTGGGGGATTATTGGCGGAATTTTATCTATAACTATTGGTGATGATTTGTTTTTAAATTTAGGAATTAGTGCCCAAGTTACTTTGCTCAGAGGAGTAATTATTGGTACAGGTATTGGCTCAATTTGGGGAATAATTTCTGGTGCTTTTTGGGGTGGTTTTGGTAGAATTGAGAATTGAGAAGCTAACTTCTTGCAGTGAGTAAATTTGAAGATTTGATAATATTCTAACCACCCTGACGAATGCTGTCGCAATCCGCGCATAGGTTGTAATATTTTATCGTAGGGGTTTGGTCTCCAAATCCAATTTTCTATTGCGTTTGGAGACCAAACCCCTACAGTTTTTTTTTTCACAAATCATTCAGGGTTACTATATAGCAATCCGCGCATAGGTTGCGGGTAATTAAAAAGTAAATAAAAAAGTTGAAACTCCTACCTGTTCCCAGTTAAGTGTTCCCTGTTCCCTAAAAAGTAGTAATATTTTTGCCACGAATAAAATAGGATTACTATATATGAATAAGGAAGAAAAAAAAGCTTCAACTTCTTCCTTATTACTGAAAAATTGAGTCTAAAATATCCCGTTGAAAGGGGATAAAAAAATATTTGCCATATGTATTTCAAGTCTATTGCTTCAGGATGAGGTACTGATAACTGATAACTGATAACTAATAACTGAAATGACCTCTTCCTTCCTATTCTCTAAATTTAGGATTAACAAATTCATTCAATCCTTCTCCTAATAAAGATAACCCAACCACCATTAAAGTTAAAGTAAAACCAGGAAAAAAAGCAGTCCACCAAATACCTGTTGGTAAAGCATCTAAAGCTAACCTTAAATCATTTCCCCATTCAGCAGTTTCAGAAGGTAATCCTAATCCTAAAAATCCCAATCCTCCTAATACTAAAACTGCATCTGCAGCATTAAGAGTAAACAACACAGGAACACTCTGAATAACATTTAAAAATAAATAACGAGTCAACACTCTCCAAGTATTAGCACCCATCGCTCTTGCTGCTTCAATAAAAAGTTCTGTTTTGACACTAACTGTATGGTTACGAACTACTCGATAATACTGAGGAATATAAGCAATACTCAGAGCTATCGCTGCATTTAATATTCCTTTTCCCACGACAAAAGCTAAAGTTATTGAAAGTAACAATCCTGGTAAAGTATAAACAGTATCCATAAAAAATATTAAAACTTTATCAATTCTGCCTCCAAGATAACCACTTACCATTCCTAATGGCACACCAATAATTAAACTTAATAAAGTCGCTAATATTACAACTTGCCAAGCAACTTGTGCGCCGAATAATGTTCGGGAAAAAATATCATAACCTTGACGACTTGTGCCAAACCAATGTTCAAAAGAAGGTGGTTGATGTATGGGATTACTGAGAAATTCTTGAGAGTCTTGGAGTAAGCCAAAATTTTCTAACAGTGGGGAAAAAACGGCAATTAATATAAATAAAATTGTAATTGTTAAACCTACCCACATCATCTGAATTGAAATACTGGGTTTGCTAGACAAACTGAAAAATTTTGCTCGTGAAAATCTACTTGTCATAATCTGATAATTGCTCAAGTAAGGAAATAGAATTTTAGCATAAGTTGAAATACTGTAATAAGCAGGCACGCAAAATTAATTACCGAGAAATTGTGCTCTAAAGTCTCCCCTTGAATAGGGTAAAAAAGCGGTCGTTTGCGGAGCATGACCTTAGGATGAGATGGCGAGGTCTCCGTTCCCTCCGGGACGCTACGTGTTTCATGTCGGGCAGCGAAACGCCATATCCAATCTCCCCTTGATCAGAAAAAATTTTTCATTATTAGTCAATCCTATCTGTTTTCAAGGAGAGGTAATAATTAATAATTAATTGTTGAAACATCTATAAAAAGCTGAATTATTTGCATTCTAAAGATTCCATATAATTAGAATAGGTCAATAATTTTGTTTAGATACTTATTATGCTTTTCTCGGATAAATGTTTACTAAATATCTTGTCAAAGCAGAATTATATTCTCTCAATTATCCTTAAAAATGGAAACCGTTTGATTTGACTCTATCAATTATTAAACCTTCCTCCCAAGGAAAAGGAATGTTTTATTTCTATGATTTAAAGTGAAGTATTTTAGCAGTTTCTAATCTTATAGAAATAATTTTTTTCTTCTCTTTGTGAAATATTAGAGCTGTTTCATGCGCAATGTTAAAATTTAGAGTTCTGAGGTTTAGAACTCTTTATAGTTAAGGGAAAAAATCTATTTTTTTAGTCGATTCGGTGATTCAGACCTTATCTTTTCCCTACTACTTGTTATTACTTCTTTAGAACTATCTACAGCAGATTCGGTGACTAATGTAGTACAACTGACAGGGTAAATATTTTTTACTTGTTCCCTATTTGAATTCCCATCTTCCCTGCTTTCTCAAACCATCAATATATGTAAATTATCACTTCGGAAACTGCTGTATTTTTTTACATAAATTTTCATTTTATTGAAGTGAGTTTTTAGTGTTTAATAACTTTTGTTCTTTTGATACTAATTTTTGCTATAGCATTTATGTGTCTAATGAGGTACACCTAATACACCTTATATTTAACTCCTGTCTCCTGACTCATGTCTCCTGACTCCTTAAAGTTAAAAAACTTTGTACCTCAAGCTTTTTGGGAAGTGCTATACATTTCCAATGTACCATTAATGGATGATTGATGGTAAATATTAACTTTTCCATATCCAACCATTAATAGTAAACCGACTATCTACAAAATTTTTAGAAGGGCAATTTACTGGTAAAACTTCGTGCCAGTAACGACTAAGAAAGAAAATAATACTATTATTTTTCGGTGCAATTTTCTTAAATGAATTTGCCTGCTTGTAGTAATTATTATCTATTTTTTCGTCATATATAACTAATTCCCCACCATAAAATTTTTGAGGTTGTTGATAAAAATAGTAAACGTAAGTAATTTCTCTTTTAGCAACTTCTGGAATTCCATTATCATTATGTGTCTGATAATAATGACCATGATTATGAGCTGTTACTTGTGCTTCTATTTGAGTAATGGGAAATTCTTGGTGACCAAGTTTAGCTAAAACTTGAGGTAAAACTAATTTAATTCGTTGACTAATTCTAGTTTTGGAAATAGGTGCTAAATGCAATACCATTGATTTACGAAAATCAGAATCATTATCACTTAAGCTAGTAAGACTTTTTTCAAAATATGCTTCTAATTTAATCACAGATTCGAGAATTTTTTGATTTTCTCCCTGAGTTAAAAAATTATCAATTTTTACACATTTTGATTTAACTAGATTTTGATTATATTTGTCACTGAGCATAATTAGTTCTGTAAATTATAAATATTGGTAGTGCTATAGCGCTACGCACAAGTCAAAAGTTAAAAGTTAAAATAAAAAATAATCCCTGACTGAATTTGAACATTTAGAAGTGTTCTAACCATAATGCCTAGTACTATAAATAAATAATAATTATTATAACTTACTCTCTAAAGAGCAAAGGTATGCACTGATTCATATCACTACTTCTATAAGATTAGCTTTCTTTGCTAGTAAAAACTTTTCTGGTTATTTTTTAATATAAAAACATGATAATAATGAAATCAATTAACTTTTCAAGGGTTGTTATACTAAAAATAATTCATGTTTGGTGGATATGCTGAAAAAATGTTTTAGATATTAGGGGTTTGGGAAAAATAAGCTCAGTATCAAGTAGTTCTCAAATCAAGCATTAATCTATGACAAACACTATTATTAGCGATAATTTGTACCCTTGACTTTTATATATATTAGACTTGTCACTAAATAGATTTAAACAATTACTAAATCCTAGACAGATAAATTATCTCAAGCATTACTATTTGTAGGAAACATTTATCATGCCTGGTATAAATACTTTTTTTAATTGCCTTGATTTATCTAATATTTTCTCATTATTTCTTGATTTTAATTAAATTAATTAGTGCGACGTATCCAACCATTAATAGTAAAGCGACTATCTGGAAAAGCTTGAGAAGAAAAAGTTACAGGCAAAACTTCGTATATATAACGACTGAGGAAAAGAAGTGAGGAGTCAGACATATTATATGAATTTTCACTGACTTATCCACTACTAAAAATTTCTCAAAGTCAAATTGAGACTATCCTCACACATCCGACTTTTTTCTCCTCTCAAAATTTGTGAGTAGGGGAGATTTTATTTTGCCACTTCTGAAGTTAATAGTCAGACATATTATATGAATTTTCACTGACTCCTCCACTACTAAAAATTTCTCAAAGTCAAATTGAGACTATCCTCACACATCCGACTTTTTTCTCCTCTCAAAATTTGTGAGTAGAGTAGATTTTATTTTGCCACTTCTGAAGTTAATAGTCAGACATATTATATGAATTGCAGATAACTGCTTAACTAGCAAAAATTCCCCAAAGTCAAATTGAGACTATCCTCACACATCCGATTTTTTCTCCTCTCAAAATTTGTGAGTAGACTATATTTAGAGTAATCTCCCACATCCGACTTTTTCTCCTCTCAAAATTTGTGAGTAGAGTAGATTTTATTTTGCCACTTCTGAAGTGAAGAGTCAGACATATTATATGAATTTTCACTGACTGCTCCACTGCTAAAAATTTCTCAAAGTCAAATTGAGACTATCCTCACACATCCGACTTTTTTCTCCTCTCAAAATTTGTGAGTAGAGTAGATTTTATTTTGCCACTTCTGAAGTTAATAGTCAGACATATTATATG
>NZ_JAAHGT010000005.1:1761-18723 GCF_010672385.1 Okeania sp. SIO2F4 | reverse complement strand
GCACAAATTAAGCAAGCAATAACAGGCTATGGCAATGCAGATAAATCTGATGTGCAACAAGCAGTAGCTAGAGAATTAAATTTGGAAGAAATTCCTAAACCGGACGATGCGGCTGATGCTTTAGCGGTTGCTCTAGCAGGAAGTTGGTTAAATTAGGCAGTAAGAGATTTTTCTGAAAAGTATACAAAATTTTTTTTTTTGATTTTAATTTTGGAATAGGTCTAGAAAAATCTACATATAGTGTAGCGCTATAGTTTTTCCTCTCCACATATAGTATAGTGCTAATGGAAAATTTTTATTTTTATACTTAGCAGGTTAATATAAATTATATCACATTTTCGGTAATCTAGACATTAATACATATTAACTAAAATTTATACCTCTAAATTATACTGCTCTGTCTACTTAAGCCTTGCTGATTAACTCTAAAAGAATTTAGAGATAAAGGCTAAAGCCTTTTTTTACGAAAGAAGTGGAAGCTTTTCACTCCTAAATGCTCAAATTTGGAGCAGACAAGGGCAGAAAATCTGAAACACTTCTTCTGCGTACCTCCTCCTTAATGCTTATTCCTGGCTCTTGAATCCTACTCTCAGCAAACCCTACTTAAATTTCTTTTTTTCACCGACGGCAGGATTTTGCTCCCACTACATTCCAAACCCTAGCTTCGTTGGCCGTAAAAAATAGATAATTGTTATCCTCAATACATCATTAATGGCTGTTTTGTATTAACAAAAGACCATATAAGCAAGTCAAAAGTCTCAAAAATATTAAGATTAACTTCACACTTTATCTAATTGTGAGTTAAAGTAAATAATTGTAAAGAAATATGAGATTTTTGGCTTTCTTTTTTAATACAAGCATTTACTGTCCACTTTTTGGATTTAAACTAAACATACAATGATAAAATTTTTTTCAAAAAAACTTTTTGTATCAATTGCAGCAATCTTCCTAGCATTATCGACTTTTGCTCTAACTCCAAAAGTTGCTCAAGCTTATAACAATCCAGATTTACTTCCCAAAGAGCAAACACCAATCATCGATCTAGCCAGAGCATTAACAGACATTCAAGAAAATTTACTAGCCAAAGACTTAGAGCAATTTGAAACAGAAACTGGCTGGAAACTCAGAGTCTTGACTCAATTCGACCGTACTCCTGGTAGAGCAGTTAAAGATTTTTGGGATCTTGATAATAAAAGTGTCTTGTTAGTAGCTGATGCTCGTGGTGGTAATATCCTTAACTTTAATGTGGGTCGCGCTCTTTATGAATTTCTGCCCCGGACATTCTGGGTAGAGTTACAAACTCGCTATGGTAATCAATTTTTTGTGCGAGACCAAGGTGAAGACCAATCAATTATTCAATCATTAGAATCTATCAAAACTTGTTTACGTCAAGGTGGTTGTAACGTTGTACCAGGTTTACCACGGGAGCAGTGGATTTTAACTTTAATTACATCAGCTATTGGTGGGGTAATTTGTGGCTTTGCAGCTCAACCTCGTAAACCAGGCCAAGCTTTTTCTTGGCAGTGGGCGTTAATATTTTCTCCATTGTGGGGAATTTTGTTTATTGCTTTTGGTATTGGTCCGGTAGTTTCAAGAACTTCAGATTGGTTGCCATTGACTCGTAATATTGCAGGTTTTCTTATTGGTGCCTTAGTTGCTTATCTGACTCCATTTCTGAATCAATCTTCTCCTTCAGAAACTTAAAAAATTTTCTATATCTAAACTAAAAAAAATTAATAACTAGGAATGTTTGATTGATTCAATTATTCCTAGTTTTTTTTAATTGTTTGAAGCTGATTTTTGATTGGAGAGAGCCAAAATTTAACTGTTAAAATAGAGAAAGGCGATCGCTACTTTTAAGTAGAGTAAAAATCTCTGATTTGGAAATCTATAAAATTCTTCTAGCAACAATCAATCAGATTCAGAATCAACTCAAAGAATTAAGTGGTGGTAAGTTGAAAAAACTGGCTGATATTTACCTTCAAAAAAAATTATCAAAGGAACTCCAGATATTACTTGATCGAAAGAGAGCCAAAATTTAACTGTTAAAATAGAGAAAGGCGATCGCTNCTCTTTAATTTTTCATCTAATACTCTGTTTAGCAAAACAATTGTCATTACTATATTACAGCCGTTTTCATTTGGGTAAACCATAGTAGGGAGGTTTCATGGAACTTCCCTATAAGGTTTTGGTTGTGACGTGAGGTTATGCACCTGAAAAGTGCTTTAAGTTAAAGTAAATTTTTAAATAATCATATCAAAGGAGGCAGTATCTGTTGAAAAAAGCATAGAAATCTGGTTTATGTTAAATGCCTGACTACACTAACATCTACCTCCCACCCACTTTCTTATAACACTGTAAAGCAAGCAGATTTGATATCAGAAGTAATAAACAAGTAATAATTTTTATAGCTTACCTTTTAACTATTAGAAATCTTGAGAAAAGAGGGAACAGGGAACAGGGAACAGGCAAAAATAATTGATTTTATTTTTAATTTTTGGAGATTTCTATTAAAAGGATAATAAGGATGTCTTGACAGATATCCTTACATATTTAGGATTACCTAGAAATGAAATATTGATTAAACCACTTTTTCTAATTTCATACTTAAATCTAACCAAGTTGACCGAGTAATAGGAGCGCTAGTAGAAATATAATCTACTCCTGTTTCAGCAACATTCCTAATAGTTTCCAGGGTAATATTTCCCGAAGCTTCAATTTTAATCCGACTATTATTTTGCCGAATCATTTTAACTGCTTGCTCCATCACTTCAACAGACATATTATCGAGCATAATAATATCCGCTTGATGCTCCAAAGCAGTCTCTACTTCTAGTAATGTTTCTGTTTCTACTTCAATAGTTAAAGGATAAGGTATCGTTTCTCTGACTTTAGCGATCGCTTCCCCAATACCTCCAGCAGCAGCAATATGATTATCTTTAATCATCACTGCATCATCCAGACCCATGCGATGATTTTTTGCCCCACCAACTTGAGTGGCATATTTTTCTAATATTCTCAGACCAGGTGTTGTTTTCCGAGTATCAACCAGTTGCACTTCCAGATCGGCAATTTTGTCTGCGTATCTACGGGTCATAGTTGCTATCCCACTCAGACGCATTCCCAGATTTAAGGCCACTCTTTCCCCAGTTAGTAAACTATCTAAAGGTCCATCTAATTTAGCAATTACTTTTCCCTTCTCGCACCATTCCCCCTCTGCAACAGTGGGCAAAAGATTTACCTTTTCATCCAGAAGTTGAAATACCCTAGCTGCTATAGGTAAACCTGCAATAACTCCTGGTTCCTTTACTAACCAATGAGTATTGAAAAGTACATTTTTTTAAGAAATTCACCCCAAGATTCTTACTCCCCCCTCTTCCCCCTCTTCCCCCTCTTCCCCCTCTTCCCCCTCTTCCCCCTCTCCCCACCCTCCCACAAGGTTTTCAGGAGTTCCTTATCAGGGATAGTAAGGGAAGGGGGAGGCTTCAAGGTGTGAATTGTTGAATGAATAATTAATTGACTATCAACTCTTAATTATTAATTATTAACTATTAATTATTAACTATTAATTATTAATTATTCGGTAATAGTTTGGGTAAGACGCGATCGCAACAAAATAAAGTACCTGCTGCTACACAAAGCGGAATACCTAAGAAATTAACTATAGGAATAGTAATTAAAGCTTGACAAATTAACCCAAAAGTAGCACTTGCTGGAAAACTACGACGTACGACTGTTAACTTCTCTCGAAATTTTAATTTTCTTCTCTCCAAGGGTCCATCAAAAAAGTCAAGACAAACAATAGAAGTTGTTAAAGCTATGCCACCAATAGTTGCTATTAAAGAGCCTCCAGGAAAAAAGTTTAGTAGTAATATTGGCAACCCTATTCCCAGAAACAAAGCAATTTTTTTTAGCTCAAAAAGTATAGCTCGCCAAATATCCTTAAGAGAGGCTAATAAACCTGGAGGATCTTCAGGTAATGTTCCAGTTATAATTTTTTCTAATTGTTCAGAAAGTTGACCATAAAAAGGCGAACCAAGAATCACTCCAAATTGTACTAACAAAAATCCAATTATCAGAAGTAATATGATAAATATGATGAGTTGTATAAACCAATCTAAGATATTATCTAAATAACTTAAAAAATTTAACCAAGTTGGTAGTTGAGCAATTAGAGCATCAAAGCGCAAAGATAAGTTATTAAAAATAGTCTCAGTCAAATTAATTCCCGGCAGAAGTAAACCAATATAAAGAATAATTCCGACCACAATATTAATAAAAATTGGAACAATTATATAACCTATTAATCTGGGATTTTTGACAAATATCATTAGAGCACGAAAATGGTAAGTTGCGCCTGCCACTAATCCTACAGGAGCTTCAAATATAGATAGTATTGACCTTGAATTTTGCTGTTTTATCATAAGTTCATAACTCCCCCGCTCCTCTACTCAAAAAAGTGTAGCAAACATTTATCAAACTTGGCATTATCCCGAGAATTTTTTTGATAGTAACTATGGGAGAAATATAGCAATTTTAACAATGGATAATTGATAATTAATTTTGCTTATGAAATTCTCAAAGTAGAACAGAATTATATTTAATTAATCAACTTATGATTTTGAGTTTTAATCTAATACCAAATCCCATGAGCGAAAAGCTGATTAAAGATATCTATAGGTAAGCATTCAGCGGTCAACTATCAGCTTTATTACTTTTAAAGTAATTGAGAGATTTCAAAGAATTAAAAGTTACTGTAAAAGTCCATTAGTCAACCTTAATAGTCTATCGAACCACATAGTTCATGTTCATTGCTGAGAGCTGACCGCGAGCTAGCTGAATGCTTACATCTATAGCAATCCTAAATTGGTCGTGACAATTTTTATAATAGTTAATTTAAGCTGAAAACCTTGAAAATTCTGAATTCTGAATTCTGACTCCTAACTACTACTAAAATATTACAACCGATTAGAGGGTTGCTATATATTCTGCCTCACTCTATAATCAGCCTATAGTACCGGCTCGAGTCATAACTTGTCTCTATATATAATTTCTCAAGTTACTAAGGTACGTTTGTTTTTCTTATTTTCTACTCCCTACTCCTTACCGAAAAATTAAGGTATAAAGCCTCTCCATTCATGGAGAAAAAGCGGTCTAGGGATGGATGGGTTACCTAACCAGATCCAATCGACCAAGAGAAGAAAAAAATTCCTTTTAGCCAATCCTTCTATTACAGAATAGGTAATTATTAATTATTAATTATTAATTGTTAATTATTGAATCCCTAGTTTACAATTGACAAACCCAGCCATAAGGGTCAGTAACTTTCCCAGTTTTAATATCTTCCAATTGTTGTAAAATTTTAGGAGCATATTTACGTTCAGAAACAGGAGGTAAAATCATATCTCTACCTTGATAATTAATAGTAGAAATATGAGCAATAGTAGCAGCAGTTCCCATGCCAAATGCTTCAGAAAGACTCCCCTCTTGATAAGCATCTGCGACTTCATCAATAGAAATTAATCTTTCCTGAACTTTAACACCCATATCTTTGAATAAAGTTAATACACTATCTCTAGTAATTCCTGGCAATATAGTTCCCGTTAACTTAGGAGTAATAACCACATCATTAATAAGGAAAGCCACATTCATTGTGCCACATTCTTCAATATATTTTTTCTGCTTCCCATCCAACCATAAAACATTATCATAACCCTGTTGTTTAGCTTCTTTATCTGCTAATAAACTACCACCATAATTACCTCCACATTTAGCTGCACCAGTTCCTCCTTCAGCAGCTCGAACATATTTATCAGTTACAATTAACTTTACAGGTTCAGAATAATAAGCACCTACCGGACAACTAATAATAATAAATTTATAACTACTTGCTGGTTTGAGACCAACCGATTCATCTGTGGCAAAATAGATAGGTCGAATATATAATACACTACCTGATTGAGTAGGAATCCAATCAGCATCTAGTCTAATTAATTCTTTCAAACCATCCATAAAAATATCTTCAGGAACAGGTGGCATACATAATCGAAAAGCTGATTCATTAATCCGTTTATAATTAGCTTCCGGGCGAAATAATAAAGGTTTTCCTATAGGATTTCTATAAGCTTTTAAACCTTCAAAAACTGTCTGACCATAATGTAGTGCAGACATAGAAGGAGACATAGAAATATTACCATAGGGAATAATTTTCACTTCTTGCCAACTACCATCTAAATAGTTAGCAACCAACATATGGTCGCTAAATACTTTACCAAAGGGACTATTATTGATATCCTGTTCTTTAATCCGAGAATGGCTAGTTTTTTCTATAGATATTTGAGAACTAACTATTTGCATTATTGTCTGACTCCAGAATAGTAACTACAATTTTTCTAGGATACCATTGATAACTTAGTAGTTACCAGTGATGAGAAAATTTACAGCTGTTTTCAGGTCAATGAACCACATAAAAAAAATGATAACCCTGTAGGGACGTTGCATGCAACGTCCCTACTTTGTGGTCTACTAATCATGAAAAGCGCGATATAATACAAAAAATAACCATAAAATGTGGGGATGGGTTAATTTTAATTGATAATTGGCTTTGATCCAAATAAAATCAAATACCCATCCTCTTATCTAGTCTTGTGATGTCTAATTTACTTCCTTAACCTGTTTAAAGATGTTTAAAATTAGACGACAGTTGCTCAAGGTTGGCACGCACCCAGAGGTGTCATAAACTAGATAACGACTCCTAGAAATTCTAGGGAACTGGTCACATTATGGGCAATCTCGGTGCCCCCTATATATTGCGGAGCAATTAATGGTGGGTTTGTGACTCTAATTACCGAACTTCAGATTATTCATCATGCTTGGCAATAACCCAAATAGCATGAACAATGCCACCAATATAAAAACCAAAAATAGTTAAAAGAAGATTAATCCAAAAAGCACCCCCTAGACCAACGGTTAAGAAAACACCTAAAGGCGGTAAAAATATAGCAGCCAGAATTCGTAGTATAGTCATTTTAGTTACTCTTGTAATTCTTAAACTATTGTTTTTTGAGAATATGGCAATAGCCACAAAGGTCAGGAATTATAGAATAGGCAAAACAAGGGAATATCAATAATTAACCTTCTTGCCTCTTTATTCCTCCCTCTTTATATAACTTCAACTCTTAGTAGAACCTTTACCGAAAAATTTAGGAGGTTTTGCTAAAGTATAAACCTCCGTTTCAGTGGCGATCGCTTCCCGCAGATGTTTAGGCACTTGTAACATCCCCAATAAAGTAGTCCCATCCAACATCTGAAACCCACCAGTAGTTTTTTCTGCCAAAAGTTTATCAATTTTTTCTGTATTAGGATAATTATCAATCATTTCCCTTGAACCCAGAACAAAACCCCAAGGTCGCCCATAAGTAGGGACATGACTACTATAGGATTGAACATAAGGAAATACCGCCTTCATTGTATTGACAATTCGAGCATGAAGTTTCATTTCTCCAGGGGAAACAGGACCAGCTTGAACAACAAAAAATCCTCCTGGAGTAAGTACCCGCAGAATTTTTTCAAAATAGTCCTTAGTAAATAATTGAAATGAGGGTCCCTCTTCAATAGGATCGGAAAGGTCAGAAATGACCACATCCCAACCTTCACCAGAAGTATCCAAAAATTCTAAAGCATCACCAATGACCAACTTGAGGCGAGGGTCATCAAAAGCATTCTTGTGCATTTCTGGCAAATACTGCCGACAAGCTTCTACCACTTCTCCATCAATATCAACCATGGCCACTTTTTCCACAGTTTGCCAACGTAAGACCTCCCGAACAGTAGCTCCCTCACCACCACCAAGAACAAGAACTTTGCCAGGAGAACCATGACAAATCATGGGAGGATGTACTAAAGGTTCATGGTATAAAAATTCATCCCCTGTACAAGATTGCCATTTACCATCAAGAACCAGTGCTTTACCATAAATACCTGTTTCTACAATGTACATTTCTTGATAAGCAGTTTTCTTATAGGCAAGAACCTGAGTAATACCATGAACATAAATATCCCAAGGTGTGATATACTCACTGACCCAGAAATCTGCACCAACTTCAGTACCAGCCATAAGACATACTCCTGAATGACATATTTATCCAAAATTATTGACACAGAATCTATTTCTTAGCACAAAATGGTTTTCGATTCCAAGCAAATTAATATATAAACTAGAGGTTTTTACAGATATTATTAACTAAATCACCTTTTTTCAGAGGATCTCCACTATCAGAAAGTTAAGTCTCACTCAAATAATTATCATAAAGTCAGAAAAAAATTAGCTAAACAACATCTAAAAATTAGTATACTAACTTACAGAACATACAGTCTTAAATGAAAGAGTTTTGCTGAGAATCTCCCGCTCAGTCCGAATTTTTAGGGAGAGAGTATGTCAATCAATATATCAAGAGCAAAAATAACTTTTCCTAATTAAAATTATCTGCACTCATCACTCAAATCTGACTTTTGATTAAATCGCAGGTATTATTACTTATTTATCTCATTAAAATTATCTACACTCATCACTCAAGCCTTACTTTTGACTTGTGACTTAACAAATTGTAGCTTGTATTCAAGTATAATTCATTAAATAAATTACTCTTGATGGTGCTATGGAAAATAATACAACTAACAACTTCTCAAATGTCTCTTTCAATCAGTGGGATGTAGAACTTTACGAGAGTAAACATTCCTTTGTTTCTAACTTGGCAATAGATTTATTAGAATTGCTCAATCCCCAAATAGGTGAAAAAATTCTTGACCTTGGTTGTGGTACAGGTCATCTGACTTATAAAATTACTACGAGAGGAGCAAAAGTTATAGGAATTGATAATGCTCCGAGTATGATTGAAGAAGCTCACCGTTGTTATCCAGATATTAAGTTTGTAGTGGGAGACGGAGTTAAGATCGAGTTGAAAGAAACATTTGATGCGGTGTTTTCTAATGCAGCACTTCATTGGATTAAAGAACCAAAAAAAGTTATCCATAATATTTGGCGCGTACTTAAACCAGGAGGTCGTTTCGTTACAGAATTTGGTGGAAAAGGTAATATTGAAACAATTATTAGTGGTATTTATGAAGCTTTAGATGCTGCTGGTTATAGTAGCAATAAACAACTTAATCCTTGGTATTTTCCTACTGTAGGAGAATATGCTACTCTATTAGAATCGGAAGGTTTTTTGTTGACTTTTGCTAGGTTATTAGAAAGACCAAATAAACTTGAAGACGGAGAATATGGTCTGCGTAATTGGATTAAGATGTTCGCGAGTTGTTTCTTTGAAGGAATTCCTGAAAAAAAGCAAAATATTATTATTGATGATATCGAAAATAGATTGCGTCCTAATTTATATAAGAAGGGTAAATGGATAGCTGATTATAAGAGAATTAGAATTATGGCTTTTAAGGAAGGTAAACCAAATAAATATTTCTAAATTATTGATTATTTAAGTTATTGTTGCAGTCTAGAATCATTTATATATGTTACCAACTTATATTTCATTTTACTGATATGATTGCTAAAAATTAATGCTTTATACTATGTTTAGTTGGAGACTTAGGAATTGCTGAAAAAATATTATGGGTGAAGGCAGAGAACAGGTAATATTAATAGTTTTAGTATTACTTTCTCTGCTTTTTTCCTCATATTTTGCCCAAAATGTTAGGTTTTTGAGCTGAATTTTAGTCATTTTATTGCACTTTTTTCAAGCTTTCGCAGCACTTAAACTTATAATATCTATTGGTTATGGATTTATTCAGACATTCCTACTTACAGCAGTTTTGGAGTTGATGAGGTACAAAATTTTAGGACTTTAGGCAACAGGCAAAAAAGAATTAATAAACTTTAGCTCACTATCCTGGTCAAATGCTGTAAGAATTAACACCAAACAAGTGCAGAGGGAGGAAAATAAAGAGGTTATTAGGAACCTTCCTATAGCTGAAGCAAATTAAACAATTTTTTTTTGTTTTTTACCTACATCCAAAATATTTTTTTCAGGATATGTAGGCAAACTTTTGAGATTTCCTATTGCCAGTTAATCACCAGAAAAATTGAGCGATAAATTAAATAAATTAAGTAGCTCTCAAACATTCAAGAAAAACGATAATTTTTCAAGCCGACTTACTTAATAGAATAATTAAAGTAACTTATCAAGTGCTGTCTTGTAAGTTTCATAAGGAGAAACCCCAACTATATTTTCTACAAGTTCACTACTTTTAAAAAACATCACTGCTGGAATACTACGAATACTGAATTTCGTGGCAGTTTCTTTGTTTTCAGAAATATCAAGTTTAACTACTTTGACACGACCTTGATATTCTTCAGCTAACTGGTCAATTAAAGGACTAATTTTCTTACATGGACCACACCAGGATGCAGTACAATCTACGACAAAGACTGTCTCAGAAGTTAAAAGTGTATCAAATTCACTGTCATTTATGTAAGTTGCTGTATTCATTGGAATACCTGATATAATTAATTATTATTCATCATATAGTAATTATCGTACTTGTTAGCTATTAATTTCTAAGTTTTTAGGGAAGAAGAAAAATAAGT
Organism: Okeania sp. SIO2F4; assembly: GCF_010672385.1. GTDB lineage: Bacteria > Cyanobacteriota > Cyanobacteriia > Cyanobacteriales > Microcoleaceae > Trichodesmium. Next base: position 8,126 of record NZ_JAAHGT010000005.1, on the reverse strand, counting down.
GTAAGCGATCGCTTTGATAAAGCCTATACCTATAGATGTATAGATAGATAATCTAAGTTATTTTATTATTATTTCGATCGTCAATCCATTGCTTGGCAAGTTTAACTGCCTCTTGTCGAGAAGAAGCATAAGGTACTGCTACAACACAACCTAATTGATAATTAGCCCAAACTGCATAAGTAGGATATCCATTCATTTCACCTTTGTCTATTTCAACTTTCCAACCTTTATATTCAAAGGACAACATAATATGAGGAAAATCAGGTTCAATCATTATCTCTTTTTAACTATAATTATCAATATTGTCATCAGCAACATAAATAGCTTTTACATTGTAGCAATTTAAAAATATCCGAGAAATTTCTCAAGCTAAATGTGATTTGACTAGATAAATTAACTGTTGCACAAAAACAGTCATTGTCTGTTCATTTAATCTCCCGCTCAATGACAAAACTCCTGATAATAATCTGTGCAACCAAGTTATTTTAATCATCATTTTATAGTGCTAGGGAATAGGGAATAGTAGGGTGTCAAAGGGTTTCATAATTTATCAATGTTTTAACCTTAATGCGTAACACTATAACTTCCCAATTCGGATGTTTTTGATTTGACTCTGTTTTGATAAAACAATGGAAAAATTAATATCCTCTATAAAGATTTCCTAGGGAATCTACAGCTAACTGCCGTCAGCTTTTAGCTTCCCTCCTGGGTCGAAACGGCAAACTTCAGCACTTATTATAATTAACCTCATCTTGTCTTGATGCGAAGAAATTATTAGACCTCTTACAAAGGTTGTAATTAAATAAATTCAAGATCTAAAATCAACAATTTCATCTCTCTATTTCCTGACTTCTGCAATAAGTCTATTGTTAATAGATTTCAGATAGTTTCTAGCATAAATAATAGCTACTCAGTGAATATACAGCCTATTCCATGTAAGTATGGTACAGTGATTATAGTAGATTTGATTAAAGACATGAAAACTTTATTCGATACTTCAAAAACTATTTAAAAATTTAGTGCCACTGTACCTCATCAACCAGGAATCCGCCGTAAGTGTTCTTAAACAAATCATTACTTAATTCATAAAAAAAGTTCAGAACTTATTGGTAAGCATTCAGCCGTCAGCTATTAGCTAGCCTCCTCGCGGAGGAACTGCGTTAACAGCTATTGTTTTTAGTAGGTATTCAAAGCTGTATTAATTGAGCGATAATTAAATCTTACTACAAAAGACCTTAAAGTCTATAATTTATTTAAACTCCGTCCTTAAAAAGACTGTCTTATTGTACTTAAGCTGACTGCTAATAAAAGACTATCTTATTGCACTTAAGCTGACTGCTAATAGCTGAATATTTACCCTTATTGCTAATAATTATTTGCCGAACATTCCAGCACAGAAATACTTACTATCTCCTTAATTATAATTATCAATATTACCATAAGCAGCATAAACAGCTTTTACATTATACCAAGGGGAGGAACTGGGTTAACAGCTAACAGTTATTGTTTTTAGTACGTATTCAAAGCTGTATTAATTGAGCAAGAATTAAATCTTACTACAAAAGACCTTAAAGTCTATATTTATTTAAACTCCGTCCTTAAAAAGACTATCTTATTGCACTTAAGCTGACTGCTAATAGCTGAATATTTACCCTTATTGCTAATAATTATTTGCCGAACATTCCAGCACAGAAATACTTACTATCTCCTTAATTATAATTATCAATATTACCATAAGCAGCATAAACAGCTTTTACATTATACCAATTCAAAAATATCCGAGAAATTTCTAAAGCTAACTGTGATTTTCCTCGGTCAATTAACCATTGCAAAAAAACAGCCATTGTCTTTTCATTTAATCTGCCACCTAATGATAAAAATCCCCATAATAATCTATGTATCCAAGTCATTTGAATCATCATTTTAACTTCCCAAGTCGGATGTTTTTGATAAAACAAAACACCCATTTTCCCCCTTTGAATTTCTCTTTCAATCATTCCTGGTAACTGCTCCAAAGAAAAAGGTGGATGCCAATGATAACCAACAGCATCCGGACACTTAATCAATTTTAAACCCAAATTTTTTAACCTAACCCCTAACTCCAAATCTTCCCAACCATACTGTTGAAAACGAGTATCAAATAACCCCGCTGCAATTAACCAATGACGAGCGATCGCCACATTTCCTGTAGCAAAAAAAGCTGCCGAAAAATCAGTCAACTTATAAGGTTCTGAAGTGGGAAAATCAAAATTACAAGTATTAATAACTCTGCCATAAGTAAATACATTCTCTGACCCTGCACCAACCAAACTATTTGCGTGTGATTGTAGAAAAGAATCTGTCACCACCAAGTCACTATCAATAAAAATGATAAAATCTCCCTTGGCCTGCTCAACCCCCAAATTCCGAGCTGCTGCTGGCCCTTGGTGAGATTGAGTCAAAAGTTGGACATGAGAAAATTCTGTTGCTCTGGCCTTTAAGCAAGAGATAGTGTCATCTGTCGAACCATCATCAACAACTATTACTTCATAATCTATAATTGGGCGGTCATAATTTTGATTTTCCAGAGCGCGAAGACATTTTTCTAAAATCGGTTTGCGATTATAAGTGGGAATAACTACACTGAAAAACATTTTTTCTCCTGACATACTCCCACACTATAGCGCTAGCTTAGTGTGGGCTTCTCGTTTCCCAGCCCTGCCATTGCATCGGGCAAGCGCGTGCTTTGAGAACGGAATGCCCTACCGCCCTATTTTTTATATTTATCGCTCCATTCAAGTCCCGGTCTATTTATTTAATTGTTTAATAATTAATTATTTCGGTAATAATTAATTATTAATTGTTAATTATTAATTATTAATTGTTGAAGACTAATCGTCACAGTTTTAATTATAAACTCTTCTGGTATTGGACGATGCTGAATTAACTTTACCTTGCCAATTTTGGGTAAATTAATTTTATTTCCTTCCATGCAATCAAACTTGATTTGAGGATAAGTAAAACTACGATAACGGCTTGTTTTATTAAACCTTGGTCTTCCTAATTTATATCCACTTTTATCTGCTTTAAACCATCTATCAAAGGCAAATTTTACCGAATTATTAATTATTAATTATTAATAATTAAATAATTTTGGTTTAAAGCCTCCCCTTGGATAGGGGAAAAAGCGGTCGAGGGATGGCGAGGTCTCCTCGCTGGCCTCCAATCGACCAAGACAGCGGTCGTTTGCGCAGCATTCCGTAAGGATGGGATGGCGAGGTTTCCTCGCTGGCCTCCAATCGACCAAGAGAGCGGTCAGCAAGCGGAGCATTCCGTTAGGATGGGATGGCGAGGTTTCCGTTCCCTCCGGGACGCTACGCAAACGCTTGCCTCAAATCTCCCCTTGAGAAGAAATAATATTTCCTGATCTTCAATTGGTGTAACGGTTAAAACCTTCTTGTAATTATCAATTATCCATTATCAATTATCAATTATCAATTAATGAACCGTTTTATGCAATCTTGTAACACCTGAGAATGAATTAGCTTGTAGGAAGGAAACTTGTCTTTGGTATTGACCAAATCTCGTTTTTGAGAGTAATAATCTGGATTGTCTCTTAGTTCAGGAATTGGCATTACCAAGGGGCAAGCGTTAACTGGACAACGGTTTTATGACCACCATGAGAATCTTTCACCTAACCGATAGTTGTACTGCCGACGTAACAATTCTAACCACATTTCTATTGTGTCTATTTGTTCTTTGTTTGGCCTTAATTTATATTGGTAGGCAGTCCGCATGGTGGAAAATTTCCGGGGTTATAGCATGATAATAATACAAGTTTTTCAACTAGGGCGAAAGCTTCTGCTGGGATGTTGGCCAATTGATGGGCATCGAACCCATTCAATTTGCTGCCGATTCATCTGGTCGCCAAATCTGCATATTATGGCGTGAGGTTTCTCAGCGATTCAGCTAAAGAAGGTAAACAAAGCAGGAGTCAGCACAACAGAAAAAGCAGAAAAGTTTTGATGGGGTATTTTTCCTATGTGGGTCTCTAGTTTTTTCTACATCCTATTACCCACTTTTCATTCCTCTAACAATTAGGATAGACTCTAGAATCTGTACTTTGCCTGACAATAATTTTACAGGCTTAGTCCCATAATAAAAACCCAGTTGTTAATTTCTAGAAAAAAATCTATGAGTCGTGCCACTAAAGTTGTATTAGCTTATTCTGGTGGAGTAGATACCTCCGTTTGTATTCCCTACCTAAAAAATGAATGGGGAGTAAAAGAAGTAATTACCCTAGCAGCAGATCTAGGTCAGGGGGATGAGTTAGAAGCAGTTCAGAAAAAAGCATTAGATTCGGGTGCAGTAGAATCTCTAGTCATAGATGTTATCGAACCTCTGATTAAAGAATATGCTTTTCCTGCTATTCAAGCAAATGCTCTGTATGAAAATCGTTACCCTCTGGCGACAGCATTAGCTCGACCTTTAATTGCCAAAATATTAGTAGACGCAGCAGAAAAATATGGTGCTGATGCTATTGCTCATGGTTGTACAGGAAAGGGTAACGACCAAGTAAGGTTTGACGTTGCTATTGCTGCACTAAATCCTCAAATCAAAATTCTTGCACCAGCGCGGGAGTGGGGAATGAGTCGCGAAGAGACTATTGCTTATGGTGAAAAATATGGCATTCCAGCACCAGTGAAAAAATCTTCCCCTTACAGTATAGATAAAAATTTATTGGGGATGGCGATCGAAGCAGGTGAGTTGGAAGATCCTTGGGTGGAACCACCAGAAGAAGTTTATAACATGACGAAGGCGATCGCCGATACTCCTAACGAACCAGAATATATTGAGATTGGTTTTGACAAAGGAATTCCTGTTAGTCTGAATGGTCAAGGTTTAGGTGGAATTGAGTTGATAACTAAACTTAATCAGATAGCAGGAAATCATGGTATCGGTCGAATTGACATGATTGAAAACCGTCTAGTGGGGATTAAGTCACGAGAAATTTATGAGTCTCCCGCGATGTGGGTTTTAATTCAAGCGCACCGTGACTTAGAGAGTTTAACTTTGACTGCTGATGTAACTCGTTATAAGCGTGGTATTGAGGAAACTTACAGTCAGTTGGTTTATAACGGTTTATGGTTTAGTCCGTTGAAGGGTGCGTTGGATGCTTTTATTCAACAGACCCAGGAAAGGGTGACTGGTGTTGTGCGGGTGAAATTATTTAAGGGTAATGCAATGGTTGTCGGTCGTCAGTCTGGCAACTCTTTATATAGTTATGACTTAGCAACTTATGGTGCAGAGGATGAGTTTGACCATAAAGCAGCGGAAGGATTTATTTATGTTTGGGGTTTGCCTACTCGTGTTTGGTCGGAGAAACTTAGAGGTTAACAAAAAATAGCGAGAAGTCCCGCGTTCTCCTCGTCGGGAACGTCGTATGGGAAAGCGACCATATTATAATAAAAGAACACAGGGGTCCGACATCACCTCTCTCTGTATAAACTGCAACTCCTTTGCGGGTTGAAGAATCCCGCGTTGTCGCTCAAGCGCAACATTGGGAGTATGTCAATAAGTTGGCGATTTTTTAACTTTAATTAGTTGTTCCTGTAGGGATATTTTTTCATTTCTACAGGAATAATTTTTTTTGTTTAGTTTGGGTTAAGCGATCGCGTAGCGGAATGGATTTTCTATTGCGCAACTCAATAAATATCTAAATGATTAGGACTTAAGCATTACAAGGTATTGTTGTCATTGCGATCGACTCTTAAGCAATCTCAAATCCTATTTTTTCCTACCTCATCCGTACGTCCTGATGATGTTGGGTTTCGTACCTCAACCAAACCTACATTAACTACATTAACTGAATAAATATTTTTCTCATCTTGATTTTTTAATTTATCATTTTATATCATGTCCGCTTAATTAGTTATAAAAAAAACTTTCTCCTCTTCCTCTTCCTCTTCTCCCTCCTGACTCCTGAGAACTCCCCAATTATTTATAACTATTCATCCGGACATGATATTACTCTTGTTTTTCTTCAATAAATATCTAAATGATTAGGACTTAAGCATTACAAGGTATTGTTGTCATTGCGATCGACTCTTAAGCAATCTCAAATCCTATTTTTTCATACCTCATCCGTAAGTCCTGATGATGTTGGGTTTCGTACCTCAACCAAACCTACATTAACTACATTAACTGAATAAATATTTTTCTCATCTTGATTTTTTAATTTATCATTTTATATCATGTCCGCTTAATTAGTTATAAAAAAAACTTTCTCCTCTTCCTCTTCCTCTTCTCCCTCCTGACTCCTGAGAACTCCCCAATTATTTATAACTATTCATCCGGACATGATATTACTCTTGTTTTTCTTCAAT
>NZ_JAAHGT010000005.1:0-1661 GCF_010672385.1 Okeania sp. SIO2F4 | reverse complement strand
CGCTTAATTAGTTATAAAAAAAACTTTCTCCTCTTCCTCTTCCTCTTCTCCCTCCTGACTCCTGAGAACTCCCCAATTATTTATAACTATTCATCCGGACATGATATTACTCTTGTTTTTCTTCAATTCCTAATTTTTTTATCTGTTTTTGTCGAGATGGGATAATACGGGAAATTGGCTGAGACATTTCTCTAAATGTCAAGTCTTGTTCTTGTTCCCTCAACTCAGCTATTTTTACCATTCGTTCCAAAGAACACATCTTCATTTGTTCAAATATTTTTATTTCTTTATTAATTCGACTTCTTTCTTGTTTCCTCAACTCAGCTATTCTTTCCATTTGTTCATCTGGATAATCATAAATAAGCATTATTTCAGCTTCATATATATCCATTTGTTCAAAAAATTCTCTCTTATTTTCACTCACTTGCTTATCATCAGCAATTTGATTAGTTTCTTCAATTGAATCATGATTAATATCAAGCTGAAATTTATCTTTAGCATATTCAATAAAATGCTCAATTGTATACATCCAAAATTGTTGTTTGACATTCTCTTTAAACTCACGCCTCAGTTCTATATGAGGAGAAATTATATTCCCATTTTTCTTGTTCCACCAGTCTTCCTTTTTATCTCCAGTAACAAAAATTATCGGTAGAGAATTTTCCTTGGCAAAATCTAATATTTGTCTCCACAATATAAAATCTCCGTACTTTTGTGCCCCTGTCTTATCTCTATCCATAAAACCAGGAGGTTTTAATTGCTGGTATCTACGATCTGCTTCTTTGTATAAGCTGCTTAAATTTATCTCATCATAAAATTTTCCTACTTTTGAATCAAACAGCGAGAGTATTTTTTCCAAAATCTTATCTTCCAGAATATTATCTTCATCAGTCTGCGGTAGATAGTGATTATTTTTTATTCTTTCTATTTTTTCTCTAAAGTTTTTCTCTACTTGGTCAACTGCATCGAAATAACTTTTCTGCTCATCAAACAAAATTTTTATTTCTGAAGCAACTATTCTTCCTGCTTGTGAAATACTTCCTTTGAGACTATCAAATTTCTTTTGCTTTACTTTCCATTGCTCAAGTTCTGATAAAGCATACTCGAAAGATTTTTTTTCCTTATCTATAATTTCTTCTCTATGCTCAAAAAACTCATCTGCTACTTGATAAGGCAGCCAAATTCTATCTTTGATATGTTCTAATATTCGGAAATAATCTTCTGATGTAGAACTCGATACCCGATAGAAATCTAATAAAAAATTTGTATCAAATACAAAAGTTGCTTTTTCCCATAATTCTGCAAAATCAGCTTCAGATAGAGGTAGTCTCCAAGAAAATAAATTTTTCATTATTTACCGAATAATTAAGGTTTAAAGCCTCTCCTTTAAAGGAGAAAAAAGCGGTCGATCTTCGGAGCTTCCCGTAGGGTGGGATGGCTAGGTCTCGGAGCCATATCCAATCTCCCCTTGAGAATAAAAAATTTTCCTGTTCGTCAATCCTATCCGTTTTCAAGGAGAAGTAATTATTAATTATTAACTAGCTAGCTCGCTTTTAGCCCATACGCTAGCCTCCTGCGGAGGAACTGCGAAATTCAGCTTTTTGAGCGATCGTTTAAATCCCCGGTTTCTATAAACCGGAAGGTGCGCGGAGGGGTAACAT
>NZ_JAAHGT010000499.1 GCF_010672385.1 Okeania sp. SIO2F4 | reverse complement strand
ATTAGTGGTGGTGCGGATAAGAGGATTAAAGTTTGGAATATGGAAACTGGAGAAGTTATTGATACTTTAACCGGACATTCTAAGGATGTAAATTCTGTAGCGATTAGTGCTAATGATAATACTATTGTGAGTGGTAGTAGTGACAATACTGTAAAAATTTGGCGCTGCGAGTAAAACAGTTATTAGTTATCAGTTATTAGACATCTCCAGAAAAGAGGGAACACTTAACACTTGACTGGGAACAGGGAAGAAGAATTGATTTGAATTTTGATTTTTGGAGATGTCTATTAGTTATCAGTTATTAGACATTATACAAATTCACTTTAAGAATTTCACAAATAGTTTCAAACTTTAGATGTGAAATAATTTCCTGAAATTACTGTAGTGTCAAAGTTATGAGTCTATAAAATATTACTTTTGAATGTTGAATTGTGAATTTTTAATTCCGTGAAACGGTATTAGTTAAGACCTCTTGCAAAATTTTTAATTAAATCAATTTAAGAGCTGAAATAAATAATTTCATCTCCCTATTCCCTATTCCCTATTCTCTGACTTCTTCCAGAAGTCTTTACATAATTAGGAATAAACAGGAACCTTGTAGGAACATTCCATGGAACATCCCTACTGTGGTTTACCCATTCGTACAAGGATATCTTACAAAAGTTCTATGAATCGGCTAATTGTCCATAGGGAAGGGGAGGATTTTCTCGATCGTCGCCAGGTTCAAACCAGTATTGTATATGAGCTTCGACAAACTCCTCACGACTAATAGAACCTGACTTATCTGAGTCAATACTATCAAAAGCTTGGTCAGCATGATCGGGTTGCTCTACTCCAGTGTATATTGCTAGGTACTTTCGGTACTCTTCACGAGATATTTGCCCAGAATGATCGGTGTCAATGATATCGAAAAAAATTTCGTTTTTCTTTCTACCTACTTCAAGTACTGATGGTTCAGTTGATGATACCATCTTTGCAACTTTAGCGATTAAATCTTCTTCAGTAATTTGAGTATTATCATCAACTGGTTCTCCTCCAGCCATAAAACTCTGAAACAGAGAACGACACATTTTACGAATTTCTTCATCCTTTGATGAATCGCTTTGAAGTTGAATTAAACGATTTGCAATTTCTTCATAGTCGGAGAGGGTTAAAACCCCATTTTTATCGACGTCCATAAGTTTGAAGTAGGTCTTCATTTTAGCACGCCAAAAACTAGATGATACAAACTGTTCTGGGGACATTTTTACTGACAAATTAAGAAAACTATAATGAATGAACTTCTTGATATTATCATTATTTGTGTTGAGATAGGGAACAGGGAGTCATTTCAGTTATTAGTTATCAGTTATCAGTTATCAGTATCTCTCTCTACCTGAAGTATTGGGATTGAAATATTGAATCGAATATTTTCTCTTGGTCAATTGGATATGGTTAGCTAACCCATCCATTACTCGCCCGCTTTTTCTCCATGAATGGAGAGGCTTTATACCTGAATTTTTAGGTAATTAATGTTGCTAAAAAAAAGCATAGTGTGAGAAGCGTAGGGAGAGTTAGGAGTGAGAAATATTGTCCGATCAAAATGCTAACTTTTTTAGCTTTTTAGACTGAAAATCTGATCTCAAATGTTCTAGATCAAGAAATAATGTTAGTTATTAATTGCCAATCGACCCAAACATTTCAATACTCTTAAAACGTCATAAAGGTCATTTCCTGGATTGAAAATATAGAACAATCTAGATAAAGCATATTGTGGTGTTTATTGCTGAATTAATTTGATAAAAATGAAGCTACTACCATTGGTAATCATGCCGTAGACTGGTTTTTCTGGGTTAGGGTTTGCCAACATATATGCTAAGAGTTGAGGTTTATCAACTTCGGGGGAAAATGTAGCTGCTTTAGACTCGATCGCTAAGACTCAGAATTGATTAAAGATAGTTAATATATCAAGTTTTCCTCTAACAATAATTCCTTCATATTGATCTGAAATTTCTATAGATTTTTCCGATTTAATATGAAAAGGCAGTAAATAAAATCCCGCTAAATTTAATAGAGGAGATAAGACAACCATTTTGACAGTATTTTCTAAGATTGGGGGATATTTTTCTAAGTTAAAATAACTTGCTTTAACTCGGTCAAGGTGTTGTTTTTCTGAGTCTGTAATTTCTGGTAAATTATCTTGCCATTCCCGGAAAAATTGTTCATTCTCTACTAACTGGAGGTTAAAGTTTGTTTCTAATTCGTAGAATGTGATATTTGTTGCTGGTATAGTTTGAACCATAATTTTATCCTTGGTAATTTGATTTGATTATAAGCTAAATATTTCTGGGTTGATTGGAGGAAAAAAAATTAATATTTCTCTAGCTACCGATATATAAAACTACAATAATAGAATCTCAATAAGTAATACCATTTCTCAAAAAGTTTATCTATTTCAGAGTAGGGGAGTGGGGGAGTGGGGGGAATTTAGTCGGTCTGGGGAGTGTGGTCCGTCTGGTCCGTCTGGGGAGTGGGGGAGGTAGGGACGTTGTATGCAACGTCCGTACAACATAAGAATAATTAATGCTAAATTTACTCACCCCTCACAAAAAAGTCATTACATAATGTTTAATTACTTAATAACTGAAGATCGATCCAAGTAGAGCGTTAATGCATGGGAATTGGTATAAGCATTCAGCGGTCAGCTAACAGCTATCAGCTATGGGTTATTAACTCATTATCTTGTCAGGAGGAATTAGTATTCAAGGAGAATTAAAAGTTGTGAATAAAATAGTCTTTTCCGCTAATATTGGTCATTCCTTGATTCTTTATTTGAAAAGCTAATAGCTGAATGCTTACCTCAATAATTACCTCCTATAAAACTTAAAAGTATAGGAATTTTGCTTTTAGTTAGTTAGTGGGAAGATGAAGAGAAATGAATAATAGATTCTTCAGAAAGAAAGAAGAGGTTAAGAAAACCAAAACAGACTGTTAATATAAATCTCAACCTCACTAATAAATAAATGCTTTTCCAAAAAACCTTTAGTCAATAACTATATTAATTCTATTTCATCCAAAAATACAGTTTTAAGCTAAAAATTTAGGTTTCCATTGGTTACGAATAGCCTCGACTAATAAACCTTCCCGGTTACGAACATTTCCCCAAATTTCATTTTCTTCAACAACAGCGATCGCTTGTCTAACTACTTCAAGGGAGTTGATGAAAATTAAGTTTTTTAGCCAAGGGTTGAGTTGAAAACCTGATGCTAAAACTTCCTCTAATATTGTTTCTTGGTTGACTTGGTTTGTGTGACTAATATTTGATTGAATATTGGGGAGATTCTTATTTTCAGCTAGTGTTATAAGGCGGTCTAAATATTCTATGCCATATTGATCGGCAAATTCTTTAGCTAATTTGATGTACTCAATCGAATTTGTCATTTTATTTTCCTTTAGTTTTAATTTTTCTACTAAATCTATGTTAAGACTTCCTGAATTACTTATGGTCTAATGAAAGTACAAACAAAGTACAATTAATGTATCCAAAAAGTAGAAGTAAATAAAAATATATACCGTTTCTCAGGCGTTGGTAATTGGTAAGATGATTTGATATTAGAGGTGATACCCATCACTTACTCTGGTTAAATATTTAGAGGTACTGAAAACAGACTGCTCTTAAAGTTTTATCTCTTGATTTACCGAATAATTAAGGTTTAAAGCCTCTCACTCGCCGTGGAGAAACAAGAAAAAATTTTCATGATTAGTCAATCCTCTTATTTTCAAGGAAAGATAATTATTAATTATTAGCTGATGGTTGGGTATGATTTGTATTTTTTGACAATTGCTAAACTATTGAATAACAAATACTTGAGATTATTCAGTTTTTATTTTTATACCTTGATTCAGCAACACCGTTTTTTTCTTCTTTTTTATTCCTTGTAATCCGAATTACCGAATAATTAGTAATTAAATAATTCGCGCCTTGAAGCCGACCATTTTAAGGGAAAAAAAAAGAAATAATATTTCCTTATATTCAATTCCCGAACGGTTTTAACCTTCTTGTAATTATCAATTATCCATTATCAATTATTAATTAATGAAGACTCCTTATTCCCTACTCCCTAAAACAAAGGAATTTTGTACTTCATTCAGAGATGGGAATTGCTGTAGTAATGATTGAGAAGAAAAATAGCTTCAGTTATAATTTATTTTTGTTGTAAGTAAAAAGAGGAATAAAATTTATGGCAGAATCTTGGGAAAAATTTTTAGAATATATGGCAGACAGTTACAGTTTAGATGAATTGGAAAGAGAAGTATTTATCGAAATGTTTGGTGAGAAAGGAAAGATTAGAAGTATTGTCAAACTGGCAAGTAATTTGAATCTAGGCGAATCTGCTGTTAAGACAAGATTGGGAAAAGTGTATGATAAATTTCAGATAGATTCACAGAAAAAAGGAAAAGGTAAACTCTTACAAGAATTTTTAAATAAACAATATATATCTTACTCTCAGAGCAAAACTGAAAAATCTAATAATCAAAACTTGAACGTTTTTATTGACTGGCAAAAAATCTGCGATGAAATGCTAAAGCAACAAAAAAAACAATGGTTAACAACACGCTCTCTGACGGGAGTAGAAAATAAACAAGTCTTAGATATTTATATTCCGTTAGGATTAGTTGAACGTCAAAAACTAGAGCGACCGAATCCTAATATTTCAGCAGAAAAAGGCTCGGAGTTTTACCAAGAAAAAGTTACCCCTATAGAAAATGAAGTATTTTTTGAACAAGGGAAAAATTTAGGATTAGTTGAACGTCAAAAACTAGAGCGACCAAATCCTAATATTTCAGCAGAAAAAGGCTCGGAGTTTTACCAAGAAAAAGTTACCCCTATAGAAAATGAAGTATTTTTTGAACAAGAGAAAAATTTAGGATTAGTTGAACGTCAAAAACTAGAGCGACCAAATCCTAATATTTCAGCAGAAAAAGGCTCGGAGTTTTACCAAGGAAAAGTTACCCCTATAGAAAATGAAGTATTTTTTGAACAAGTCATCCAACAAGGGAAAAGTCACAAAAGTCAGGGGCGACGCATCGCTATTATTGGAGAACCAGGAGCAGGAAAAACTACCCTATTACAGAAAGTTGCTTTTGAGATATTAAATAGTGGTGGTTTACCTATTTGGATAGATTTGGCAGACTGGCAAAATAGCAAAACACTAGAAGAATATTTACTGGAAAATTGGTTAAAAGCAGCATTGCCAATTATCAAGCAAATCTCACCTACCGCAGTGTCATCTATTCGGAAAATTCCCGAAGAATTACAAGATAATTTTGTTGAAAAATTTGAGGATAGTAAGGTCTGGTTACTGTTAGATGGTGTGGATGAGATGGCAGGAAAATTTGGCAACCCGCTGACTATTCTTGCTCAGGAAATTAAACAAGGTTGGGTGAGTCAAGGGCGGATAATTTTGAGTTGTCGGTTGAATATTTGGGATGTGGAAAAAAACGCTATTGTTAATGATTTTGATGTTTATCGAAATCTGGATTTTTCCTATCCTGAAGAAGTCAAGGAATTTATTCTGGAAAAATGGTTTGCTGAATCATCTAATTTAGGTCAAAAGTTATGGGAAGAGTTGGAAAAATCTAGCGCTCGGATTAAAGATTTAATCAAAAATCCTCTACGGTTAACATTATTATGTCGAACCTGGGAAATAAGACAGGGAAAGTTGCCAGATACTAAGGCAGGAATTTATCAAAGATTGGTAGAAACACACTATCTTTGGAAAGATGATAACCAAGATTTTGTACTTCCTCCAAAGGAGCAAAAAGAACTAAATCAAGCTTTAGGAGAGTTGGCAAAAAAAGCGATTGATGGTGTAGATTCTCAGTTTCGACTAAGAGAGAGTTTTATCAAAGATTTTTTAGGGGAACCGAAGCAAGAAAAATCTCTATTTTGGTGGGCGTTAAAATTAGGATGCTTGAATAAAGTAGGATTAGCAATGGCAGATGAAAAAGATCCAGATGAGCAAGTTTATGCTTTTTTGCATCCTACTTTTCAGGAATATTTTGCAGCATTGGCAGTTCCGCATTGGGATTTTTTCCTGAATCATAATAATGAAAATCCGAATCCTTTTTTACAACATAATGGCAAAGATTGTGTCTATAGGATTTTTGAGCCTCAGTGGCAAGAGGTAATTTTATTATGGTTGGGGCGTGAAGATATTTCATCTGAAACAAAAGAAGAATTTATCAAGGCATTAATTGAATTTAAGGGTAAAGATAAAGTACATTATTTTTATCAACAAAGAGCGCGTTTTTTGGCAGCAGTATGTATGACAGAGTTTGATAGTTGTCTCAGCGATGAAATTATCAAGCATATTATCTATTTAAGTCTGAAAAATTTTCCATTTGACCCAATTACACATGATGCTAGAGTTATCCTTGAGCAAACAAATCGGGAAAAAGTCATTAAGCATTTGATTAAATTATTGAAAAATAAAAGCTACACCTGCCATTATGAAATTATCAGGATCTTAGGAAACATAGGTCATGGAGATCGAGATACTATTCAAGAGTTGCTATCTATAAGTAGTGGTGAAAATGAAGAAATACCGTATCAAGGAATAGCTGTTCAAAGCTTAGTGAAAATTTCTGATGGAGATATTAAAGAATCTCTCCTTAACTATTTAACTGAAGCACTTAATAGTTCAACAAATAATTGGAATGATTTTGAAAAAATCATATATTCTATACTGTTTATCCATGAAACTTTTCCAGAACATCCTACTTATCAATGTGCGATTGAAGTATTGACTGAAATTGCCAACTCAAACTCTTCATACAAGTATAATGCTGCCCAAATTCTAGAAGAAGTAGGAATTAATCTTAATATTCATCCTCCTGTTGAAGAAGATAAATTTGCTTTAACATTAGCAGAACTAAACTTAGAA
>NZ_JAAHGT010000498.1 GCF_010672385.1 Okeania sp. SIO2F4 | reverse complement strand
AACATATAGGTAGTAGTGTGTCTAGGCTAAAATTGTGGGTAAAAAAAACCTAACCCCCTAACCCCCTTAAGTGCTAGCGTTGGGGGAATATTTCTCTCTCCCCTCTCCTAAAAGGAGAGGGGTTGGGGGAGAGGTCTTCATTATCCTCAAACTTACCTATAATTTTCGTCTAGACGAGCTACTACTAAATTTATAGAAAAATAGGAAATGAAGATTTAATTTTTGTAGTCTAAGTTAGCTTAAGATAAAAATTTATTGCTTAACTTATGAATAAAATTGCTGTTGCTTTAATTAGCGGGTATCAAGAATATGTTTCTCCTAGAAAAGGTCTTGATACAATAAGCAAGAATTAACCGCACATTTCCTACTGTTTATCCAGTATTTCCGCTCTCTCAAAGCATAATTCCACACCTTTCTACAAACCGCCAACATATCTTCTATGATGGCTATCTGCTGTTGAGAGGGACTTAATTTAAACTCGTAGGTTAGTGTTAGCATATCCAGATTATAACATAAGAGACATGATATAAGTATCTTGAACTGAATCAATATTTATATAGAAAAATGGAAAATATTACTCCTACACAAACAACTCCTAAATTGCTAGTTGTGGCTACTGGTAATCCTGGAAAAGTTCAAGAAATGCAGGAATATCTGGCTGATTTGAATTTACAATTAAAATTAAAACCCAAAGATTTAGAAATTGAGGAAACTGGGGAAACTTTTCTAGCTAATGCTCGCCTTAAAGCAACTGGTGTGGCAAAAGCTACTGGGGAATGGGCGATCGCTGATGATTCAGGATTAGCAGTTGATGCTTTGGATGGCAGACCGGGAATTTATTCTGCTCGTTACGCTCCTACTGTTGCTGAACAAATAGAGCGAGTTTTGACAGAGTTGGGAGATAATTCTAATCGTCAAGCACAATTTGTCTGTGCTTTGGTTATTGCTAGACCTGATGGTACAGTTGCTTTAGAGACAGAGGGAATTTGCCGTGGAGAAATTTTATATAGTCCTCGTGGAAATGGTGGGTTTGGTTACGACCCTATTTTTTATGTTCCTGCTGTAGAAAAGACCTTTGCCGAAATGTCTGGAGAAATGAAGCGATCGCTCTCCCATCGTGGTGAAGCTTTTAAAATATTATTGCCTCAGATAAAAGCTATGTTTGGCTAGTTTTGTATATTAAACATCTCCAGAAAAGAGGTAGCAGGTAGAAATAATTGATGATTTATGTGTCATAGTTGATTTTATTTTTTATTATTGGAGATGTCTATTTCTATAAGTGATGGTTTTTCTCAGCCTTTGGCAGTATTTTCAATAATGGATAATGGATAATGGATAATGGATAATTGATAATGGATAATTGATAATTGATAATTACCTCTCCCTAATAAGGAAGAGGATTGAATAAAAGGAAAATTTTTTCTTGTTTCTCCTTGCTCATGAGAGGCTTTAAACCTTAATTATTCGGTAAAGCGTAGATAAAAATTATGATTACTATTAATTTAAAGCCAGAAATTGAAGCGCAAATTCTGGAAAAAGCTAAGTTACAAGACTTATCAATTGAACAATATATTGAAATTTTAATAGAAAAATAAATTGAAAATATTGTTTCTGAAGTTGAGGAAACAGCTTACTTATTTAAAAGTAAAATCAACAAAAATAGGTTGTTAAATGCTGTGGAAAATGTCGATAGGCAAACTAATTTAATTGAATTTTCATTAGAAGAAATTGAGTGACTAAAAGAATTGTATTTGAAGCGTCTGCTTTTTCAGACTTTACTGAGTGGGTGAAAATCGATCAAAAAATTCATTAGAAAATAGTCACTCTGATTAAAGATATTGACCGTTCTTCATTTTCTGGTTTAGGTAAACCAGAACCTCTTAAATATGAACTCAGTGGTTATTGGTCAAGATGTATCAATGACGAGCATCGTTTAGTTTATAAAGTAACTGATGATGAAATTATTATTATTGCCTGTAAATATCATTATGAGTAATGAAAGAATAACTTAATTTCTCAGCTTCTAATATTTCTCGTCAACATTAATAAAATTGTCTAGAGGGTTTCTTTCTTTTCCTTTTAAACCTACCTACTTAGCTAACTGTAAAGTTATAATAGCCGAATTAGCAGAAATATAATCTGCAAGTCCTTCCTCAAATTTTAAAATCAAGACCACAATGGCAAGTCTAAGAAATCCTTTCACTGTAGGCCAACCAGTTGCCCCAGAACGTTTTGTGGGACGGGAAAATTTAATCGCAACAGCATTTGACCAAATATACAATCGCAGTAATTTGGCTATTTGGGGTGGCCCTGGTATGGGAAAAACTTCTTTCCTTAACCTTCTAACATCTCATCAAGTCTGGCAGTCAGAAGATATAGATCCATCTACAGCGGTAATTGTTTATCTAAGTTGCCTAGAAATTAAGCCTTTCTTCCCTGCTACTTTTTGGCGGAGAATTATTTATTTAATTAGAGAAAAAACTAAAGATAACCCTACCCTACAAGCTAAAACTCTAGAGTTACTAAAAAAGCCTAAATCAACTAAAGATAACCTGCGCTATATTTTAAAAAAAATAGGCGAGGAAAACAAATTTTTAGTGCTACTTTTAGATGATTATAATGTAACTTTGAACTCTCATTCTCAATATACTGAAACTGACGTAGAAACATTCTTGAGCGAGTGTCGTAATTTAGCCTATCACTCCTCAGAAAGAAGGTATCTATCAATGATTGTAACTTCATTACGACGCCTAAATGAAACAGGTCCCCGTCTGACACCAGAAAAATCTCCTTGGTATAATCATTACGCATTTCAACAATTAAAACCACTCAATCAAAATGAAGTAGATAGTCTATTGAATAAGATAGAAATAACACCATAACTAAGAGAAGGAATTGAAGAAATTGCTGATGGAAATCCAGCTTTACTACAAAATTATGGATTTATTTTGCACAACAAAAGACGCTCTGGAGAAACACTTAATGCTGAGATATTTGCTAACGAGTTTGTAGCAGCAACAGAGAATTTTTTTCAAGAGACATGGCAGCTTGCTAATGAATTAGAACAAACTTTGTTAATGCTAATTGCATTGTCTAATTTAGAAGGTCGCGTACAAAATAAACGCTATGATTTAGGTGATATTAATATTATTTTTAGTCAGAAAGAACGAGAGTTGATTGACTTAGAACAAAGGGGAGTGATTAAACGAACTACAAAACAAGAAAATACAGTTTATTTATTTTCTTCAACAATTATGGAGTGGTGGGTAATTAAAGAAATTGAAAATACTAATGCAGAAACACTTAAACAGAGAGAGAAAGTATTTATCAATTTGATGAGTCATCAACAAGCAGAAAAAGTAACAAATGTGATTAAGTATTTGTCAGAAAATAAAGAAGCTATACAATCTATCGTCAAATGGGTAAGCAAGCTAGCAATGTGCTTTGCATAATTTTGATAGTTCCTTAATTTAGATATTGAAAAAATTATTTTACTGTTAGTTCAGTGGTCTATTAGGGTGCGTTTCCGCTAAGAGCGGACATGAAAAGACGGCTAAATTTTAGACTGTTAAAGACATTTAATAATCCGTCGTAACGCACCATTTCATAAGTCTCAGTCCATTACTGTGCTTTAGATGGCTGAAATCACTCGCTAAAATAGAAATGGTGCGTTAAATTTTATTAAAGCATCCTACTAAACTATAACTATTTAATTATATATAAAAAAGGTTATTTTATCTTAGTTAGTAATAGTAAAAATATAATTGCTACAAAAGCTAATAAATTAATATGACATCTACAATAAATTGGCGAAATCCTTATATTATTTGTCGCTCTATTGATGAATCTGAATTGTTTTTTAGCAGAGAAAGTCTGTTTCGTTTTATTGAAGATAACTTGAGTAATAATGAACAAGTTATTCTACTACATGGTCAAAGACGTATAGGTAAATCCTCTGTACTACAGCAAATTCCTAAAAAGGTAAATTTAGATGATAAATTTGTTTTTATCATGTTAGATTTTCAAGATAAAAGCAAATGGTCTCACAATCAAATTATCTACAAACTTGCCCAAGAGATTTTTAAACATCTTAAAGTATCTCTAAATGTAATTGGCTTACCTTCACTCCAAGATTTAAAACAAGATACAGCAAATAAATTCACAGTATTATTGCATCAGATACTCCAGAAATTGGGTAGTGTAAATTTAGTATTATTACTTGATGAGTTTGATGTTTTAGACAGCAACAATAATTATGAATCAGAATTTGAAGAATTCTTTGGATACTTAAAGCTAATTTTGTCTCAGGAGAAGCAACTTTTTATTATTCCTGTTGTGGGAAGGCGACTAGATGATATGCCAAAACTGATTAATTTATTTAAGAGGGCACCTCAGCAGAGAATAGGATTACTAGATCGATTAAGTACCCAAAGGTTAATTACAAACCCTGTTATAGGATTACTGCAATATGATGAGAAATCAATAAACGAAATTATCAGACTCTCAGCAGGACATCCTTACTTTACACAAGCTATATGTTACGCTCTGTTTGCACAAGCACGGGAAAAAGAAAAAGCTGAGATTTTGGGAACTGATGTAGGTGAAGTTATAGACGATGCTATTGAGTTGAGCGAAGGAGGGTTAGTTTGGTTTCGGGAGGGATTACAGATTCCAGAAAGAGTAGTATTCTCAGCAGCAGCAGTAGCTCAAGAGAATGCCAGGCAAAATCGGTTACACCCGGAAAACTCACTAAATTTGCTTAAAAGCTATGGAGTTAATATAGAGCAACTACTTCAGGCGCAACAAACTTTAATTGAAAATGAATTTTTAGATAGAGATAGTAATAGAGTTACCGTTGAGTTTGTTCGTCGTTGGTTAATCAAATATTATCCACTACAGTCAGAAATATGGGAACTGGAGAAACTTGATTCTGAAGCTAATTATTATTATGAAAGAGCTAATATATGGCGGAACCGGGGAAATATAGATGATGAGTTGTACCACTATCGTAAAGCTCTAGAACTTAATCCTAACCATTTTAGTGCTTTATTCCGGTTGGCTGAGGCATACCGGAAAAATCAAAAATTCAAGGAAGCATCACAATTGTACGCTCGAGCTTACAAAATTAATCCACAACGTACGGCAAAAGATTACATAGAATCATTGTTTGGTCATGGCGATCATTATTTCCAAAACAATCGTTTACTTGAGAGAAATTTAATCCTAGTTCAAAAAATCTATGAAAGAATATTAGAAATTGAGCCTAAGAATACAAAAGCCCTAGAGAAAATTAGACACCTGAGAGCAAAGGAAAACCCTATAAGTATTCCAGTTTCTCATGGTAAAAAGTTGAAGCAAATTCCAATTCGTTTGGTGATTTTAACAGCAGCTTTAGCAGTTCCCATACTGATTGGAATAGGAATCTTTTTGGGATTCAAACTTAAACCTGTTCCAGATTCTCAGTTAGATAAAATATTATCAGATGAAGAGAAGCAACAAAGGTTTAGTAGAGGTGAGAACACAGTATTTGATGATACTAACAATGAAATCTATTATAATAATCTTTTAGAGTGTAATCAAAAATTTCAACAGAATAATTACAGTCAAGCTACTGACTGTTTTCAACAGCTTATAATTGCTAATCGTAACGAACCAGAACCGTTGATTTACTATAACAATTCCTTAGCTCGTAAGTATGGTAATCCTATAATTATAGCGGTAGTTATACCAGCAGATCAAGATATTAACAGATCTAAAGAAGTTTTACGAGGTGTTGCCCAGGCACAAAATGAATCTAACGAAAATCAGGCAAAAAATAACGATTTTTCATCAGGTACTAGATTACTAGAGATTGTCATTGTTAATGATAGTAATGAACCTAAAATATCTAATAAAGTAGCCCAAGAAATAGTTAAAAATAGATCTATTTTAGGAGTCATAGGACATAATTCTAGCAATGCTAGTAAGGCAGCATTGGAAGTATATAAACTAGAAAATTTAGCTATTATTTCTCCTACCAGTACAAGTACAGAATTGAAAGATGATGTTTTCTTTAGAACAGTATTTGATAACTCAAAAATGAGCAAAAAGCTAGCTGAGTATGTGGGATATTTGCCCATAGAAAAAGTGGTTATTTTCTATAATGAACCAAGTTCATTTAGTCGAACTCTAAAGGATTTTTTTTATTTTGAATTTAACTCTTTAAATAATAGTAAAAAAGTTTAAAGTATAAATTTGAAACAAAAGTATTTCAATCCAAAAATAGAAGTTCAGAATGCTGCAGACAACCTAGTTGAGGTTAGTATGCTATTCGGAGATGTCAAAACAATTGACTTAACAGTTGAGATTGCCAAAGCTAATTATGAATTACCAGAAAATAAAAGATTACAGTTATTTGGTGGTGATACTCTTTATAATTGTAAGACCTTAAACAAAGGTCAGCAAGCAGTCAAAGGTTTGATTTTGGTAGTACCGTGGCATAAAGAATTAGACGCAGCAAAACCATTTTTAGATCGAGCAAAACCTCTGTGGGGAGGAGATGTTGCCTGGCGTACTGCTACCAGTTATGATGCAACTAAGGCTTTTCTTGATGCGTTATCTAATTCGGGTACAAATCCGACCAGATCTACAATTTTGGAAAAACTTAAAGAAGTAAATCTGCCACCTGAAGAAACATCTGGACAAAATCTTAGATTTAATCCAGACGGTGAACCTTTAGGTAAACCAATGCTGGTTGAAGTTGTTGAATCTAACGATCCATATTGTTCTTATTTAAATTTTCATTTAGTAGAAGAGTAGTGTCAACTAATTTAACTTTCAGCGATCGTTAATAACTAAAATGACTTCAACCTAACCTACTAAAAACTAAGACGTCTTAGTTTTTGCATATATTATTCTATTTTAGATAATAACAGATATTTACTCACAATGAACTTA
>NZ_JAAHGT010000497.1 GCF_010672385.1 Okeania sp. SIO2F4 | reverse complement strand
TGGGGAGATCTACAGATGCCACTTTTGTCTGAGTTTGTTTATTCATAGCAGCACCACCTACAATTCCACCTGTAACAGCAACACTGGTCATTATAAAGTTACGTCGAGTCGTTTTTTTATTCATAGTTGTCTATAATTTTTTTTTACATTATATATTATAAACTGGAAGGAGCAAGCAACCACTGAAGACCTCTCCCCCGACCCCTCTCCTGCAAGGAGAGGGGTGAATGTTCTCCCCTTTCCCTACTAGGGAAGGGGGTTGGGGGGTTAGGTTTTTTACCCACAATTTTAATCTAGATGATCTACTACTCCTAGAAAAATTAAGGAATGCCAAATCTAAAAATTCCACTCTATAAATAAGTCTACAACTGCTAATGTCAAACCTGGTCAAATATCTTCTCCATCTAAATTATCGGTAATTTGTAATAATTTATCTGGTTCTGGTTTATGATAAACTAAGATTGATTTTTCATCAGGATTGATCGCCCACACTAACCGACATCCATTTTCAAAATATTCAACAATTTTTTGATGTAGTTCCTCAAATGTATTATTAGGAGAAATTACCTCCACTGCCAGATCGGGAGATCCCTGAAAATAACCTTTAGGTAATCGCTTTAATCCCAACAAACGGTCTTTAGAAACAAAAGAAATATCTGGAGAACGTTTATTTCCCGATTTTAAACTAAAAGCTGTACTAGAGTCGCAAGTTACACCTAACTTTTTAGGACGATAATACAACTCTATTAAACCACATAGATAGGCAGTAATATTGCCATGCTCCATTCCTGAATTTCCCATTTCAACGACTTCTCCATTAATTAATTCATAATGACCACCATTTTCTGATAATCCTCTGAATTCTTCATCTGTTAATATTTTTTTATCGGTTACTATACTCATAAATTTATCCTGGTATAAATTTACCTAAATCCCAGGCTAAATCCTTTTTATATCCCCCCTAGCCCCCCTTGAAAAGGGGGGAAATACAAGGTATATTCCCCCTTATTAAGGGGGATTTAGGGGGATCGATGACTTCTCAAATTATTCAATCCTCTCCCTAAAAGGAAGAGGTAATTATCAATTATCCATTATTGAATAAACCTCTACCCACTTCTCAAGAATCAAAGTTAACTTTAAGTAGGTTGGCATAAATAATTAGTAAAATCAAAACTACTTTGAAATCCACAAAATAACTGAAATGACCGGGTACTTAAACCGAGTCCAATGATATTTTCTCTCACAATCTCTTTTTAGTCAATAGCCAATGTTTAAACTTTACCTCAAACAAATTACAATTACTTTCCTGGTATTATTTCTCAATCCATTAATCGCACTTAGTCAAGAAACTAATCAAGAAATTTGTCCGACGGAACTAACTAATTCTATTGATGCTGTAATAAATCGCCCAATTTTTAATCGGTCTCGGTGGGGAATTTTAGTTGAAACTTTATCTGAAAAAACTACAATTTACAGCCGGGATGCTGAATATTATTTTATTCCTGCTTCTACAGCAAAACTATTAACAACTGCAGCAGCATTACAACAACTCAGACCTCAATTTAGAATTAGAACTTCTATTTATGGTGATGGGAAAAACAATATATATGTTGTGGGAAGAGGCGACCCTAGTCTCACAGAAACTCAACTGAAAAATTTAGCTGAACAACTAAAACAACAGGGAGTAGAAACTATTAATCAACTAATTGCTGATGATACTTACTTTCAGGGAATGGTAGTTAATCCTAATTGGGAATGGGAAGATGTTCAAGCTGGTTATGGGGCACCAATTAATAGTTTAATATTTAATCAAAATGCTATAGATTTAGTTTTGTCGCCTCAAGGTTTAGGTCAACCTTTAAAAGTTACTTTTGTTAATCTGGAGGAAAGCAAAAAATGGCAAATTGAAAATAATTCGGTGACTGTAGCGAAGAATGAAAAAGAATTTGTGGAAGTAGGGCGAGATTTTATTCAACCAATAATTCGTATATCTGGGCAACTCCGAATTGGCTCGGCATCGGAACCTGTTTATGTGGCAGTTGTGGAACCTGTGGATAATTTTTTAAATAAATTTCGTCAAGTTTTAGAGTCAGAAGGAATTAGGGTTTCTCGAATAGTCAAAAATTCACAAATAACCTCTAATTTAAACTTGACTGAATTAGCTTTTGTAGAGTCTCCCACAGTGGGAGAATTAATAGAGGAAGTGAATAAAAAAAGTAATAATGTTTATGCAGAAACTTTGTTACGTCAAATAGGAGTTAGGAGTAGATTAGTTCCTAATAAAAAATCCGATAATCAGACTTTAGCAAAAAGTTTGGAGGAGGTAAAAGTAATTTTAACTAGATTAGGAGTTACTCCCAATAGTTTTAGATTAAATGATGGTTCAGGCTTATCTCGTCATAATTTAATTAGTCCGGAGGCTTTGGTACAAACTCTCAGAATAATGGCTAATTCTCCCTGGGCAAATATTTATATAAATTCTTTACCTGTGGCTGGTGTAAGTGGTACATTAAGTCGGCGTTTTAGAAATAGTTTTGCAGAAGGAAATGTACAAGCAAAAACAGGAACAATTAGTGGGGTTTCTGGTTTGGCAGGATATATTCAACCTAGGAATTTTCAGCCTTTAGTTTTTAGTATTATTGTTAATCAATCTGATTTAGAAATCAAAGATTTGAGAACTGCTATTGATGAAATAGTTTTGCTATTGACTCAGTTAAAATCTTGTAGTTAGAAATTATTTATTCGTTAAAAATTAAACAATATAAAGTCGTCTTAATCTTCTTTAACTACTAAATTGCGTCGAATAATATTGTCAGCAGGAATTACCTAACTAAACAAGAAATTGGGTTTCTCCGTAATATCATTTCCGGTTAAATAGTTATAATTAAAGTTCGTAGTATAGCTCTCAGCCCTATCTATAAGAATGCTATATCTGCCAAATGTGGGGAAGTGTGGTCCGTGTGTTTGGTGGGGGTAGGGACGTTCCATGCAACGTCCGTACAAAATAAGAATAATTAACATTAACTGGATAATAATTAAGGAATAAGTCCTGTTTGCCTGTGTTAATTACTTAATAGCTAAAATGTTGCTTAAGTATAGCATTAATGCATGATAATTGGTATAATATTGTCAGCATAAATTACCCAACCAAATAAGAAACCTGGTTTATTGTCCTGATTATTTCCAGTCACGAAATTATGCCTATAAACCATGTTGATGCATGATATAATGCCTGGTTGAATAGTTATAATTAAAGTTCGTAGTATAGCTCTTAGCCCGAAGATAAATAGGGCTGAGAGCTATACTACAAACAATTTTTTTTTATCACTTCCTTATTTTTTAAAAATTACTAATTTTGTACTTTACAAGTATGGGAATTTCTATAATTGATATCCAGGTGCAGTTTCTATATCAAATAAATTGACCAAAATTGCCCAATTATGATACGATCAATTAATAGTCTAATTATCTAATTTTATAGATTATGCAAATGTTAGAAAAAGAAAAAATAGCACTAACATTAAAAATTAATGGAGTACAGCATCAGCTAAATATAGAACCTCGCGTGACACTTTTAGATGCACTGCGAGAATATTTAGGTTTAACAGGTACAAAAAAAGGATGCGACCGCGGTGAATGTGGAGCTTGCACCGTATTAGTAGATGGGAAACGGATAAATTCTTGCATGACCTTGGCAGTAATGCAGATGGGAAAATCAATTATTACTATTGAAGGTTTGGCAGAAAATGAACAACTTCATCCAATGCAAGCAGCTTTTATTGAGCATGATGCTTTTCAATGTGGTTATTGTACTTCTGGTCAAATAGTTTCTGCTGTTGGTTTGCTAGCAGAGAAGCAACCAAAGTCAGATACAGAAATTCGGGAAGGTATGAGTGGCAACCTCTGTCGTTGTGGAGCTTATCATCATATTGTTGCAGCAGTTCGTGAAGTAGTGGAGACAACGGAAAATGCAGCCATTTAGTTATACAAGAGTTAACGAAGCAAACACAGCTATAACTACAGTTGCCCAAGATGCAGCTATATCTTTTATTGCTGGGGGTACCGACTTAATAGGTTTAATCAAAGATGGCGTACAAACACCTAACCAAGTTATAGATATTAACTCTCTACCCCTGACAGCAGTAGAATTCGATACTGAGAAAAATATCCGCATCGGTGCTTTGGCAAAATTGAGCGATGTCGCTCGTTATTCCACTGTCAAAAATTCCTATCCTGTTATTTCAGAAGCAATATTAGAAAGTGCTTCTCCCCAACTCCGAAATATGGCAACAGTTGGGGGGAATTTATTGCAACGAGTACGCTGTAATTATTTTCGCGACACTGTTTTTCCCTGCAACCGTCGCAACCCAGGTAGTGGTTGCCCTGCTATTGAAGGTTATAACCGAATGCACGCTATTTTGGGTACCAGTGAAAGTTGCGTTGCCACTCATCCTTCAGATTTGGCAGTGGCTTTGGTAGCGTTGGATGCTGTAGTTTGTATTCAGGGCAAAACTGTACAACGTCGAGTGCCACTCAATGACTTTTATCTATTGCCGGAAGATACGCCACATCGAGAAAATATTTTAGAGCATGGGGAATTAATAGTTGCAGTGGAAGTACCTCATGTTTCCTGGTTTAGCAACTCCCATTATTTAAAAGTTCGCGATCGCGCCAATTATGAATTTGCTCTAGTCTCTGTCGCTATTGCTCTGGAAGTTGAGAAAAACATAATTAAATCTGCACGACTAGCATTAGGGGGAGTAGGTACAAAACCTTGGCGTTGCCAGGAAGCAGAAATGGTTTTGCAAGGAAAAGCGATCGATGAGGCGACTTTTACTACTGCAGCAGAAGCAGCTTTAGTAGGAGCAAAACCTTTAGAATATAATCAATTCAAAATTGAATTAGCTAAACGTGCCATTATTCGGGCAGTTTCAACTGCAGTCGCTAGGGAAGTAGGGGAGTAGGGGAGTGGGGGAGTGGGGGAAGGGTGGGAGGTGTGGGAGGAAACTCCGCTTTTATTTATGCAACTTGCGGGCGTTGCTGAATCAAGGTATGAAAATAAAAACTGAATAATCTCAAGTATTGGTTATTCAATAGTTTAACAATTGTCAAAAAATACAAATCATACCCGAAATCAGCAACACCAACTTGCGTATCTAGTTCCCTAATTTTTCTCCAACTAAGAAACCAGGAAGGCTCGTAGTTGGGCTTTAGCCCGAACTATAAGATAGGGCTAAAGCCCAACTACAAACAAAAATTTTTTTATCGCTAATTATCCGGACATGATATAAGTTCCTCTTTTCCCTCTCTCAACTCGGAAATTTATTTTGTACAACTACTTAAAATTTTTCAAGAGCAGGAAACATGAATAAAGTTATCGGAAAACCAATTAACCGCGTAGATGGAAAACTCAAAGTTACAGGTGGCGCACGTTACACTGCCGATATCCCAATTGAAAATTTGACCTATGGCGTATTAATAGAAAGCACTATTGCCAAAGGTAAAATTACAAAACTGGAAACTACTGCAGCAGAAACAGCACCAGGAGTCTTGGCAGTCATTACTCACCATAACGTTCCCACATTTAATCAAATTAAATTTTTCCCCGGTGGGCAAAGTCTTCCTGTTCTCCAGGATGAAAATATTTATTATCAGGGGCAGCACATTGGGATAGTAGTTGCAGAAACTTTAGAACAAGCTCAATATGCAGCTACCTTGGTTAAAGTCGAATATGAAATTGAACAACCAACTATAGATATAGATGAAGCTCTCAAACAAGGATATGAACCAGAAAGAATTTTTCTGGGGATGCTACCTGCTCATTCTTTCCGGGGTGACATTAACTCTGGGCGTTCCCAAGCAGAAGTCTTAGTCGAACAAACCTACAGTACCCCGATGGAAAATCATAACCCCATCGAACCTTGTGCAACTCTAGCAGTTTGGGAAGACGATCGCCTCACCCTCTACGATACAACTCAGGGAGTTTCTTCTACGCAAGAGGCGATCGCCAAAGTATTCGACATTCCTCCAGAAAACGTCAGGGTTATTTCTCAATTTCTCGGTGGTGGGTTCGGTTGTAAAGCATTTGTTTGGTCTCACACCATCCTGACTACTCTGGCAGCGCGTTATGTTCAGCGTCCTGTTAAACTAGCACTCACCCGCGCCCAAATGTATACTTCTGTTGGATACCGCGCCCCCACTCGTCAACATCTGACCGTTGGCGCAACTAAAGACGGGAAAATTACACTCATCAAACACATCGGCGAAACCATCACCTCACTCTTTGACGAATTTGCTGAACCAGTTACATTGGCAACAAATATGATGTATGCTTGCCGGAACCTGGACACGAAATACCGTCTTGGTCGCATTAATGCTGGTACTCCCACTTTTATGCGGGCACCGGGGGAAGCAGCAGGAATGTTTGCCCTAGAGTCAGCAATAGATGAACTGAGTTATGCTTTGGAATTAGACCCCATAGAACTCCGCCTCCGCAACCACGCAGATGTAGACCCTGCCACCGGACACCCGTGGTCGAGTAAATCTCTTAAAGAATGTTATCAGCGAGGATCAGAAATATTTGGCTGGAAACACCGCAACCCCAAACCTGGTTCTATGAGTAATGGCGATCGTCTCATTGGTTGGGGAATGGCAAGTGCCACTTTTCCTGCAAATACTTGGCCTGCCACTGCTAAGGTAACTATATATAATAGTGGGAAAATTTTAGTCGAAAGTGCAACCCACGACTTAGGCACCGGAACTTACACTGTGATGACCCAAGTTGCAGCAGAGCTTTTAGGAGTCTCTCTAGAACAGGTGGAATTTAAGCTCGGTGACACAAATTTACCTAAAGCTCCACTCACAGGAAATTCAACTACAGCGAGTAGTGTAGGTTCGGCGGTACAAGCAGCAGCAACGAACGCTCGGAATCAAATATTAGAA
>NZ_JAAHGT010000496.1 GCF_010672385.1 Okeania sp. SIO2F4 | reverse complement strand
TTACGTCAAACTTTAAAACGACAGAAATCTACTGTGAAAAATCAATTAGGTCGTCCCACAAATAGACCAACGTTACGTTGGATATTTCAATGTTTTCAGTCAATCCATCTGTTGATTAATTCTGGGGTAACAGAAATATCTAATTTAACTTCCGAACGTCTCGAATTATTAAAGTTTTTTCCTCCAACTTGTCAAAGATACTATCTTCTGAGTTGAGATAGGATGGGATAGGATAACCATGGAAAAACATATACAATCAAATTATCAAGGTCACCCAAGTATTTATAGTTCCTATGAAGACCATGGATA
The DNA here is from genome assembly GCF_010672385.1 of Okeania sp. SIO2F4. Lineage (GTDB taxonomy): Bacteria > Cyanobacteriota > Cyanobacteriia > Cyanobacteriales > Microcoleaceae > Trichodesmium. The sequence continues at coordinate 6,659 of NZ_JAAHGT010000496.1, read as the reverse complement.
TTCTCATGCCTCTATCACTCCCAGAGTTTTTTTGATGGCAATTTTTACCTAGATTCCACTTGAGACCTCATATTTAGGCACACTCATGGTTGAATTTACACTCAGCCACAGGGAAAAAGTCTTTTTGAACAGTATAAATACTTACTCAAGTTTTCTCGCTGTTACATACTACATTTTGTCGTGCGGAATGTGGGTTTAAGCCCAAATCTCTGTATTCTATAGTTAATAGAGTTGTTGGAAATTAAGCTCAAAAAATGGCTAAAACCCTTATCAGTTAAGCTTTATAGTGTTTGCTTGGTATAAAATCCAGAAAACCTTATATAGTAAGCCTTTGAGCATTTTAAATTTTTATTTCCAAACAACTCTAATGAAAAGCGCTATAAATCAAATCTTATAATGTGGATATTCTGCTGAATTGACATCCTCCCTACGCTGCTAATCGAGACAGCGCGGGATTCCCGCTCCATCAGTGATAGGGGCTTTCTGCTTAAGACCGCACCTGCTGACGAGGCCGAACCTATGCATCGGTCTAAAGGCGCGCTCCTAAAGACTTGCCAGCGCCACCAAAGGGGGTCTCCCCCATGAGCGACTGGCGCTGACACTGCTAGCCCAGCAGCCTGATATTATTGAGGACAGCACACCATTGCAAGAACCGCTCTTATTGATTGGTTTTCCCATCTCTGAGCTCCCCTGACCGAGAGCGCGGGTCAAAGGCCAACGTTGAGATATAGCGCTACGCATTAAGGCTCTTGACATTTCGCGCATCCTGAAACCCTTTAACAGTTTACTATTCCCTCCATACCTATTCCCTATTCCCGATTCAAGTAGCGCTATAAAGATAAATTGAAATTTGTCTGGGGTAAAATAGTTGACATTGTCTTACTCAAAAATCAAATGCTCAAACTTTGCGTTAATAGATTTTGAGTCACAAAAAAGCGAGACTATTAAAAAGGTTGTAGGCGAGGGAAGCCAACTGATTGGCGATGTAAGGAATTAGGGAAGATGAAAAACCTAAAAAACGTCGGAAGGAAGTACGCAGCGCCCGTTTTAACGGCTGGTTGAATAACGACACGCGGGTAATAAAGCGGAGTAAAAGTCTGCTATACTAGAAAAATAAGGAACAAGGTTTGTCACCATGACAAGAGCGCTAGTGCGGTGAAATTCCGGTGGACAGTTAATGGGGAATTAATTTCCTACGACGGCTCAAAGCAAGTAGGCAGCTAGAGGAGGGATTTATTGCTCCAACCAGCGTGAGTCAAACCACTCTTGAAAGCTAACAAAAAAAAGTCAACTCACAGCTAGATTTCGGTCTATACCGAGCCAGGAGTCTAGAAGTCTGCCCTTCAGGCTTTAAGCAAATGTGGATTTATCCAATTTACGGTTGATTTGGCCACAGAATCCAGGGTGTTTCAACCCCTGGAGATGTCAATATCAAAAGTAATTTTTGAAACTGCAAAATTGATTAGCAGATAAGGGTTAGAAGGGAGAAGGTTTTTCTGACTAACTTAATTATCGCTATTGATATAAATTTTAGCTTTTTGTTCCTTCTACCTTCTTCCCTCTTGCTTCTGAATTAATATTGAGGTACAGAAGAATCTATTTCCTGACTCCAGGCAGTAATTCCACCTTTGAGATTAGTACCCTCAATACCATTCTCCTTCAGGATACCTAATGCTTTAGCCGATCGCCCGCCCATCTTACAATGAGCAATTAAACGATGACCATTCATTATATCCTTAACCTTTGCCACACCAGAACCCTGCTCAATATCTGGCAATGGTACTAAAACAGACCCAGGAATTTTGGCAATTTCATATTCATTGGGGTTCCGCACGTCAACTAAGACAAAATCATCCGCTTCACTATCCAATAATTGCTTCAAATCTTGAACCGTCATTTCTGGAATAGCCATTTTACTTTCTGCCTCCTGTGCTTTAGCTTGAGGAATTCCACAAAACTGTTCATAATCAATCAACTTTTCAATAACTGGTCGTACTGGATTAGGACGCAGTTTCAATTCCCGGAAAGTCATATCTAGGGAATTATAAAGTAACAATCTACCACTCAAAGTTGTACCTTGACCCAAAACAATTTTGATAGTTTCCGTCGCTTGGATAACTCCAATCATTCCCGGCAAAATACCTAACACACCACCTTCGGCACACGAAGGTACCATTCCTGGGGGTGGAGGTTCGGGGTAAAGGTCGCGGTAGTTAGGTCCACCTTCATAATTAAAGACAGTTGCCTGACCCTCAAAACGGAAAATAGAGCCATAGACATTAGGTTTATTCAGAAGAACACAAGCATCATTAACCAAATAACGAGTCGGGAAATTATCAGTACCATCCACAACCACATCATAAGACTTGAGAATGTCTAGAGCATTTTCAGAACTTAACCTCGTTTCGTAAAGGTCAACCTGACAGTGAGGATTAATTTCGTGAATCCGATTTTTAGCAGATTCAATTTTTGGCTTACCCACCCAAGAGGTTCCGTGAATAACCTGTCGTTGTAAATTGGAATGATCGACAATATCAAAATCTACAATTCCAATATTTCCAATTCCTGCTGCTGCTAGATATAACAATAGTGGAGAACCAAGACCGCCCGTGCCTATACATAGAACTTTGGCAGCCTTCAGACGTTTTTGACCATCTAATCCTACTTCCGGTAGAATCAGATGGCGCGAATAACGTTGATACTCTTCTGTATTTAACTGGATTTCTTCCAGATTCGGATTTAACATGATAATTTAGGTCTAAAAATTTCTTGGATAAATTATGTGAGGTTTTCTACTGTACAAAACCTAAACAATTCCGGCAAAGTTAGGTCAAACCTGGTAATGCCAGTCTTGATGTTTATTTCTTGCTTCAACCTGGAAGTCTTTCAGTAGCCCACCCTAGTAAATTGATTCACTTCCCCATATTGGGATAATACAACTGCTGTACAATACCTACTCAATTCCGGCCGGCACCAGGATAAACCTTGCCATTACCGGTTTTGATGCTTGCTTCTTGCTTCAATCTAGGGAGTCGGCCCCTTCTAGTTCACAAGCGTAAATTCGGGTACAGCCTACCCTAGTTTTTTGATTAACTTCCCCATATTGAGATAGTACAATCGCCGCATTCAAGTCACGGTCTATTGTTGTGCCACAATGAGGACAATTATAGATGCGATCGCTTAATGTTAACTCTTGATGGATATGACCGCAATGATGACAAGTTTTAGACGATGGAAACCACTTGTCAGCTAATACAACAGTTCCACCGTTGGTAACGATTTTGGTTGTCAATCGTTCCCTGAATTGATAGAATCCCTGGCGGGCTACTGATGCCGCTAACTTTCGAGAATGCATCATGCCTTTAACGTTTAAGTCTTCCAGACAAACGTGCTTAATATTGTTTGCTAAATCTGTCGTAGTCTTTTCAATAAAATCAGAGCGAATATTAGCAATACGAGCATGACATTTTGCTAACTTTTTGTAATATTTAATCGCATTTTTAGAAGGTTTTTTACCCTTACCGCCTAACTGTTTATTGCGATTACGCCATTGAAACATTTCCAGCTTTAATTGCTCTTTTTTAATTGAATCGGGGAGAGCAATCACGCTATTTTCTTTTAATGAAGCTACTGTTCCAAATTGTTTAATGCCTACATCAATACCAAAAACTTCTTGATGACGTTGATCTAATAGTGGATGAACTGGTGGTTTTTCAGCTTCTATGGCAAAACTTACAAACCATCTTTCTGCTGTTTTACTAATAGTAAAAGTCTGACTTGCTGTCATATAAGGAACTGGACTAGCTAATCGGAAAGTCCCTAATGTTTGTATTTTAATACAGTTACCAGCTTTTATTATGGTCTTTCCATTACCGTCATAAACAGTAAAAGATTGCTGATCTTTTTTGCGTTTAAATCTGGGATATTTGCTGGTATCTTCTTTATACCGTTTAAATGCTTCACCCAAATGCTGAAAAGCGCTTTGATAAATTCGAGACGAGTAGTTATTTGTCCAGGTATATTCTGGCTGTTTCTTCACATAATTAGTAAAGACTTTTTTCGCCTCGTTTATACGTTGGTTATAACTCAAATTAACCTTTTTGCCTCGCTTATTTACTTTGGTCATTCCCTTGGTTCCATTAACTATATTAAGGCCATAATTATAGACAAAGCGAGCATAACCTGCACACTGAGACATTAAGGTTTTTTCCTTGTTATTAAGCTTTAACTCTAACTTGATTGCATACATTTTCATCACTTCCTTTTTCTTATGATAAACTATTTTTTTAAATGTATCAATTCAAGAGTCTTTTTTTTTAAGTATTTACCAGAAATTGCCAGGGATTTTAAGACTAGCAATCAGCTCCTAAAATTACCTACATTAAACCTGCTATACAGCTTATTGCTTATCTTTTAACAATTTCTTCTGGTTGAAATTGATGATTATCGTCAAGAGACCAACTGATAAAGTCAGTAGTCTTGCCTTTTTCCACCGAGAGGATAATGTAGGAATATTCTGGCCAGGCGTAGGTAAGGTCAAATTCTGAGGGGATGGCTGAATGGTCTGGGTGGGAATGATAGATGCCAATGATGGATAGGTTGCGGTCTCTTGCAGATTTTATTGCTTTGAGCATTAGTTCTGGGGATATGGCATATCTTTTTTCTTCTGTAAATTCTTTTTGTTCTGGCCAATATTCATCTGCTTCTGTTTGCCAGGCATTTTCAGCAGGCCAGACTTCGATGACTGTTTTTGCCTGTTGGTTTTGCTCACCTAATAGTAAGCCGCAACATTCATTTGGGTAGGATGTTTCGGCATGGGTGGAAATTTTTTGGAAGTGGGAAAGGGAAAGTAGTAGGGGCATTTGTTTTAAATAAGGGAGGAAAAAGCAAAAGGAAAGTCAAATAATACTTGAACCCCTCTAACTATATTATTAAACTTATTTGATTTTGCTAAACAATGAATGCTCATTTAAACATTTTTAAAACTTCGCCAACCACCTAAAACTTTTTTTCTATAATCATTGTAAGCTTGCAGATCCCGTATATTACCAAAGATGTCATGTTCTCTAAAATATCTACACATCTGAAAAATATCTGAAATAAGTGAATCAGGATAATTTTCTAAATTAATTCCTTTTATTGGAGTTTCTACTGCCTCATAATTTCTACCTTCCAAATACAAGATATCTTCTGCTGGATTTTTAAATGCTCTAACCACAATATTAGTCTCATTTTTACCTTTGCATTCAAAAGTCATGCCTATTTCACTAAAATAGAATTCTGCTGGAGAGTTTTTAATCTCTTCAAGAATTGATTCTTTTGACGCATTACTTATACCTTCACTCAATTTGTAGTGTAAATTTTGTTGCAAATTTTGGAACTCTTTTTGGAGATCTTCATTGTTTGATAATGCTTCTCCTATTAGTTCTGGTTTTTGATTTAAAGCAGGAATAATCTCTGGTTTTTTATTCTCAATTTCTGCCATGATATCAATCATCAAGGGACCTTGGATAGCCAAATAAGTTGTCAATACTAATGACAATATTTTTTTATCATTGGATAAATTTTGAGAAAAATCATCAATTTTTGATTTGATTTCTTGAGTAATGCTTTCTCGATGTTTAATATTTGCTGTTTTGTGCAGTTTCTGTTTAAGGTTTTGAATTATCTTAATTTCTTTTTTTTGATTTTTCTGAATTATATTTTTGGCTTTTTTGGTAAAGTTGTCATTATACTTATTCCAATAAAAATTTATGCTCAACAGAGGTACGATGCTGTTCATAGGAAGATACTCATACCAATCATCTGGTAGTTCTATAATATCTGGTTCTATTCCTGGCTCAATTGGGGTTTCTGGTATTTCAGTATTTTCTACAAGTTTTGCTAGCTCAGTTGCGATTTCTGCCATTTCAGGACTTTCTGCCACTGCTGCAGCTGAGGTAGCAGCTTCTGTAACTTCTGCTAGCTCAATTGCGGTTGTTGCTATTTCAGTAGATTCTATTACCTGTGCTATAGTTTGAGCTGCCGTAATTGCATCAACAGCTAGCTCTATTCCTTCAAATACTAACCATCCAGTACCACCAGTAGCTAAAGCAATTAATCCTCGAACAGCAAGTTTTCTAAGAATTTTTTTAGTAATTTTCGACTTTATATCTTCAGGCATAGGTTGTAAATAATTTATGAGTAGTTAGGTAGTAGATATCTTTAATAAATAATAAACCTGATAAACTGATAAAATTTTGTATCTAAAAAATTTTACAGTTGGGTCAACATATTAAGTTAACTTTTTAGTATAGTAGTTATTTGAGTTGAGATTTTTGGTAGTTTTAGAATTTCCTACTAAGATTACTATTAAAGTCAATACTAGAAAATCAAAATATTTCCAAATTCAATTATTTGTGGTTTGATGGTGAATGGTTATACAGTTTATCCTTTATATGTTCCGAAACAGTTTATGAAAGATACAAACACTGAAACTAAACCAGATAAAGTTGGTACAACAGAAGCAGCATTTCTTTTAAATATTTCTACTGCTAGACTCAGGTTACTTCTCAGGCAAGGTCGCCTCAAAGGAGCGGAAAAAGTCAAACGGTTCTGGGTAATTCCTTTAAATAGTAGAGGAATGCCAGAAATTACTCCTGGTCGTCGAGGTCCTCAAG
>NZ_JAAHGT010000495.1 GCF_010672385.1 Okeania sp. SIO2F4 | reverse complement strand
TGATATTAACAACCAAATTATCTATAGTCTCACTCCAGGGTTGACAACTACAGAAACTTTCACAGATACATTCAATTACACTATTAGCGATAATAACCCAAATACTCCTAACTCTACCAATACAGTCAGCGTTGTCGTTAATCCGCAACCTGAATTTCCAGGAAGTATCAGTGGAAATATATTTAACGATATTAACCGCAATGGTTCCCTTGAGCTAGGAGAAACTGGATTACCAAACGTTACAGTTTTCCTAGATACTAATCAAAATGATACTCTTGACCCCAACGACGAACAAACCACTACAGATGGGATTGGTTTCTATAGCTTCCCTAACTTATTACCAGATAATTATACACTCAGAACAATTTCTCCTCCTGACGCTATTCTCACAACTGCAGCAGAGTTTTCTGTTCCCTTGTCTTCTAGTCAAAATGTCAATAACATTAACTTCGGTTATAGTTTTCCCAACCCAGGTACTCTCCAATTTAGCAACCCCACCTTTAGCGTTACGGAAAATCAATCCACTGCTACAGTTACGATAATTCGGACTGGTGGGAGTGATGGAGTTGTCAGTGCCAATATTAATCTTGCCAATGGTACAGCAAATCAAGGTATTGATTATGGCAACCCTGTTCCTCAAACTATTTTCTTTGCCGATCAAGAAACTCAACAAACTGTTAGTATTCCTATTATTGATGATAACTCAGACGAGAATACGGAAACTGTGAATTTAAGTTTAGCTAATGTGACTGGTGGAGCTAATATTGGTCAACCTGCTACTGCTACTTTGGAAATTATTGATGATGATGACGATCTAATAAGACCTCAATCTTTTACCACTCAGGTGTTGAGGTTTGAGGAATTTAACAATTTTGCTCGTTTTAGTTCTATTACAGTTAATACTCCTCAAGGTCTTGCCAACCTTGGATTTTCTAGCAATACTGTAGCTTTAGCTAGTCAGAATATATCAGGGGGTGAGGGAAGATTTGATGTTAATTCCACTATTAATAATACTGTCATTGCTTACGATACTGGTAATGCGATTAGAATTGATTTGCGTGACATAATTAATCAGGTGGGTGAAATAGAGTCTGGTAGTATTTTGTTTGATTATGCTTCTCCTAATAGAAGTCATAGTGTTTCATTTTTGGATGAAAATAATCGGCAACTTGGGCAACAACCTTTACCACAGACTCCTCCTGGTCAATTCGTGAATGATTTTAGTATCTTTAGTAGTCAAAATATTCCAATTCCAGGGGATACTCAGTTCATTGCTATTGGTAGTGAAGCAACTGAAATTGGTCTTGATAATTTACAGTTGAGATTACAAACCGAAGGCTTTTAATTTTTGGGGGCTTTGTTGTCTGAAAGTATATAGCTACCGCACAAGATCCAAGCATATGTACTTCAGACTTCTACAACTATTGTCCAAACAAGATCCAAGCATATGTACTTCAGACTTCTACAACTATTGTCCAATAGATGAAATTAACATCAATATTTGATATAAAAAAGGCTGAAACTTTTGCCTGTAAAGGCTTTGACGCTATTAACTATTGTCCAACAGATGAATAAAACATCAATCTATAGAAAGAGGGTTCTATAGCTGCCATTTGGTATCTCCAGAAAATAGGTTCTCAGGAGAATTAATTGATAAAAAATGGGTAAGAATTGATTTGATGATGGGATGCAAGGCAGATATCTAATACACCCCATCTCCCCATCTCCCCCACTCCCCCACTCCCGTACGGACGTTGCATGCAACGTCCCTACCCTACTCTCAATCTATAATTTTAAATAGATCCCTTTAGGGGTTCTATAGCTGCCACTAGGTTCACCTTTCATGTCGGGGACAACCGAAAAGCGGAACGGATGTTCTATCGATACTTTCATGCAACAAAGCCATTGTTGGGTGTAATATCAAATCCGGTTGAATACTTATTATATAGTTGGGGGAGTCTGGGAAGTGTGCGAAGTGTGGGGAGTTGGGGAAATTGAATATGGAACTATTAACATATATCATATAATCGGATTCTATGTGCAATTAACAGGATTTGATATAATCTGGTAAAGCACAGAAACCACGCTTGTATGAAATTTGGATGCCACGATGCTAACATCTGTCTGGTTAAAACCTCGTTTCTTATAGCACTCCGAAGCAACTGAATTTGGTATAATAAAGTTTTTGTTTGTAGTTGGGCTTCAGCCCTACAGGGGTCTACTGGACTGATATAAAATCCGGTTATACAGTAATCGCAAAATTACTTCCTCTTAATACAGATGTTCTATTAAATACGAATTTAAAAATTTAGGCGTTGGTAAATTAGAGTATGATTTGTATTTTTTGGTAATTGCTAAACTATTGAATAAAAAATATTTGAGATTGTTCAATTTTTATTTTCATACCTTCATTTACCAATGCCAAAATTTAATAGTTCAAATCCAATATTTCTCCTGACTCCTGACTCCTGACTCCTGACTCCGAGCGCGATACGATAACTAATTACCCGGATTCTATATGAGACATATAAAATGGTGCCCTGCGACTAATTGTTAAATCCCTTTCACAGTCTAAATTTTAGCCGTCTAACGCACCCTACTAGACCGACACAGCTAAAATTGTGCCCTGCGACGGATTGCTGAATCCTTTTCATAATCTGAATTTAAGCCGTCTAACACACCCTACAATTTTGCACAAAATTAGGTGTGTCAGTCCAGTACTGGAGTGATACTAAAGCCCAACTACGAGTCTCATTATAACTTTTCTAGCGAATACGATCGTGATTACTTCTGACTTCTGAATTCTGAATTCTGACTTCTGAATTCTACAACCCATCACCAATCAAAATAAAGGGTGCCCAATAATAAGGATGTCTAAAACTGTTCGTGTCTTTTCCACCCTTAACATTTCCACTTATCAAAGCTAACTGCGCTTGTCGTAACGCGTTTGCTTTCGTAACATTCCCTTTTCTCAATGCTCGATAAAAATCAATCATTAGTAGTTTTGTTCCCAGATCGTCAACTTGCCATAGAGTAGCTATAGACGCTTTCACTCCCGCTCGTTGCATCTGATAACCCAATCCCAAAATTTCTGAACCATCCTGCAAGAGACTTCCCATTCCAGTTCGACAAGCACTCAAAACTGCTAAATCAATATTCGGTAATGATAAATTTGTAATTTCCCGGAGAGTTAAACGACTGCCATCACCAAATAAAATAAACGAATCTTCTGGTTGCCCACTCACAAAATCTGCATGAGTAGCAAAATGAAGAATATTGTACTTATCAACCCGTGAAATAATTTCATCCCAACTAAATGCTTGATTGAACAATTTCATAGTATCAGGAATGATTTTTGCTAAAGTTTCTATCTCCTGTCCCGCAAATTGTAATCCTGATAATTCAAATTTTCTTGAACCAACCATAAATTGATAGTTTCCTTCACTAAAAGCTGCTGCTAATACTCGCAATTTATCTAAAGGTTTACTGTTGAAATTAGTCAGACTAGCAGCAGTAATATTATTGATACTAAATTTTTCTATTAGCCATTTTTCCCCATCGTATAAAGCTGCTAAAGGAATATAACGTAATAAGCCATCAGGAGCATAAATAATAGTTTTTGTTTGTGCTAATAATAGGTCTGTTTCCCAAGGTTTTATTAACCATTCATATAATAGTTGACCTGTTTTTCGTACTGCCAAATCGCTAATTCTTCTTCTCGGATATGTCAGAGCTTCCCTAAAGTCAAAAATTGCATTTTTTAACTGTATTTTACTAATCGGAACTGACCGATGAATTGGCAAACCATTGCTTTTGACTAATACCATTTCTATCCGGTCTTCTAAAATTAATGGATAAAGCAGCACAGCATTTTGCTTGATTTTGAGAATATTTTGTAATCTACTTAGATTAGTAATATCTATACTTTCTCCTCTAGTTTTTTCCTGAAGCTGTTGTAATATTGTGATTATTTCTTCATTAGATATAAAGTTGTTGAATTTTGCTTTAATTTGTTGTTGTTGTGCTTCTAATTTAGCGACCTTTTTTTGTTGAGCAACAGACCTATCTACGGGTAATATATTTTCTAATTTTGTGAGTTCTTCATTTACCTGCGCTGCTTGATTTTGAATAGCATTGTAGTTATCTATAACTTCTTTTTCTTGGGGTAATAATTCAATTCCCACGATAGTTTGTTCATTGCCTTGTACATTTTTGAGATAATTATCTAATTCTTGAACCTTCAGTAAATCTAATACTTGTTGAGCTTCTGTCACTCGATTTTGCTGCAATAATAAATCGGCTAAACGGCGGTAAGTATCAGCGATTTTTTCTGCATAAGACTGCTTTTTATCTACGGAAAGAACTTGTAAATCTTGACGAATCCCTTCTGTGACATTTACAGAAGTTTTGTAGAAAATAATTGCTAATTCTGGTTCTTTTTTTGCAAGGAATAAATCTCCTATATTGCTCAAAGTTATTCTTTCACTAGCGCGATCGCCGATGTTTTTTTGAATGGTTAAAGCTTGACGATAATAGTCTTCTGCTTGAGTATATTCTTGGAGACTTTTGTAAACTGTTCCTAAACTATCTAAAGTTCTTCCTGTTTCTGTTTTATTCCCTATTTCCTGAAAAATTGTTAATGCTTGCTGTAAATATTCTAGTGCTGTTTGATATTGACTTTTTTGGTCATAAACTAAGCCGATATTATTGAGACTGTTACCTATTCCTGGTTTGTCGTCTATTTGCTTTCTAACTATTAATGCCTGTTGATAATATACTAATGCTTCATCATATTTTTTTTGCAGTTTATAAGTTAGACCTATATTATTTAAAGTATCTCCTTCACCTTTTTGATTGCCATTTTGTCGGTGAATTGCTAAAGCTTGTTGATACCACTCTAAAGATTTTTCATATTGACCTAACTCTTGATAAATTAAACCGATGTTATTAATAACTGCTGCTTCACCTTCCAGATTTCCTAGTTCTTTAAATGTCTGTAAAGCTTGCTGATAATATTCTAATGCCTGAGAATATTTAGCTTGATTTAGATAAATTGCTGCTATATTATTCTGAGTTCTCCCAACTCTAACTAAATCTCCTAATTCCTGACGAATTTCTAAAGCTTGCTGTAAGTAATCTAAAGCTTGGTTATAGTTTCCCTGTCGAAAATAAACTGCTCCAATACTATTAAAGCTACTACCAATACCTTCTTTGTCATTAATTTGGCGACGAAATTTTACTGCTTGCTGATAATATTCTAATGCTTGAGGATAGTCAGCAAGTTTATTATAAACTGCTCCAATATTATGAAGTGTTTTGCCGATTTTTAGGGAGAGAGATTGATTGGCATTTTCTGAGACTCTATATATTAATTGATAGATTTCTAAAGCTTGTTGATATTTTTCTAGAGCTAACTGATATTGACCATCTTTGTATAGTCTATCCCCCTGTTCGTAAAGTTCTTCTGCTTCAGTTTGTTGGGTAGTTTGAGAGATTATTTTTTGTTGAGATTGGTAAGAATTTAATATTTGAGAAAATCCTGTTTCATAGTAGAGGTAAATGGTTAAAGTTAGGCAACAGATTAGGAATAATTTTATAAGTCTTTTTATTACTCTCCTTTTTTTACTAAGTTTAGACATTTTTTTTATGTTTTTTGTCTATAGCAGGGAACAGGGAACACTTAACAGGGAACAGTTGGAAAAACATTTCCGCTGTCTAAGATTCATCATCAGTTTATGTCCTAACCAATTCTTTCTTAGCTATATAAACTTCTAGCGATCGGCAATATACTTCGAGTCAAATGAAACATCTAAAAATGTAGATTGGATAGAACAAAGCGTAAAACCCAACAAAGTCTTGGTATAAGTTGGATTAATTCTAGTCAAATGAAACATCTAAAAATGTAGATTGGATAGAACAAAGCGTAAAACCCAACAAAGTCTTGGTATAAGTTGGATTAATTCTAGTCAAATGAAACATCTAAAAATGTAGATTGGATAGAACAAAGCGTAAAACCCAACAAAGTCTTGGTATAAGTTGGATTAATTCTAGTCAAATGAAACATCTAAAAATGTAGATTGGATAGAACAAAGCGTAAAACCCAACAAAGTCTTCGCATAAGTTTGATTAATTCTAGGAATCGGCAATATACTTCGAGTCAAATGAAACATCTCAAAATGTAGGTTGGATAGAACCATAGTAAAACCCAACAAAGTCTTGGTATAAGTTTGATTAATTCTAGGAATCGGCAATATACTTCGAGTCAAATGAAACATCTCAAAATGTAGGTTGGATAGAACCATAGTAAAACCCAACAAAGTCTTCGCATAAGTTGGATTAATTCTAGTCAAATGAAACATCTCAAAATGTAGATTGAATAGAACCATAGTGAAACCCAACAAAGTCTTCGCATAAGTTGGATTAATTCTAGTCAAATGAAACATCTCAAAATGTAGATTGGATAGAACAAAGCGTAAAACCCAATAAAGTCTTGGTATAAGTTGGATTAATTCTAGTCAAATGAAACATCTCAAAATGTAGGTTGGGTAGAATGATAGTGAAACCCAACAAAGTCCTCGCATAAGTTGGATTAATTCTAGGAATCGGCAATATACTTCGAGTCAAATAAAACATCTCAAAATGTAGATTGGATAGAACAAAGCGTAAAACCCAATAAAGTCTTGGTATAAGTTGGATTAATTCTAGGAATCGGCAATATACTTCGAGTCAAATAAAACATCTCAAAATGTAGATTGGATAGAACAAAGCGTGAAACCCAATAAAGTCTTCGCATAAGTTGGATTAATTCTGCGGAAAAACTACACGAAAGTTTTCTCAACCCAACCTGCAATTAAAGCTATTTTTTCTGAAATATGATTATTCTTTCTTGTCATCTTCATCAAATAAAAGAGTTACACTACCAGAGTCTTCTTCCTCTATAAGGTGTATTCCCTCACAATACTTAACAGTATTAATTTTCTCTTTACTCGTTAAGAATCTTTTTCCTCCGA
>NZ_JAAHGT010000494.1 GCF_010672385.1 Okeania sp. SIO2F4 | reverse complement strand
TATGGAGAGAATGTATTAGTTGTTCGGCAAAACTTTAAAAATATTGACCGGGCACAAATTTTAAGCAAAACAACAGGATTTTGTAAAATTGTCGGTCATCGCAATGGGAAAATTTTAGGCGTTTCAATAGTAGGCAATCAAGCAAGTGAGATAATTCATGTTATGGCATTAGCTATTCGTCAAGGAATAAAAATAGAAACGATCGCTGAATTACCTCATATTTTACCGACTATATCAGAAATTAATGCTCAAACAGCAACAGCATGGTTAAAACAAAAACATGAGAATAATCAAATAGTTAAAGATTGGCTAGAAAATTTATTTCATTGGCGACGTTCATTGTAGAAGAAGAAAGAAGAAAGAAGTAAGAAGTAAGAAAGAAGAAGAAAAAAGTAAGAAGTAAGAAGGAAATTTAATAGTTTTGTTTGAAGACTACAATATTAAAGTTAGGAAAAGTGAGAGGTAAGAAAGAAGAAAGAAATTTCTTACCGAAAAATTAAGATTTCAAGCTTCTCCTTGGCATCGCCACGGGTTGTCGCCCTAAAGGGAGGAAAAATAAAAAAAAAATTTTCTTTTAGCCAATTATTTTATGAGAGGAGATGTAATAATTAATGATTATAGGCGATGTGCAACTTTCTACGGAATAATCAGCATTTCTGGGTCAAGAGCGGAAAGTCTGGTTCTCACAACTCCCTAAATTTCGTCGGTTGGAAAAAGTTGCACACGGCGTGATTATAGCACTTTTTAGAATGATCAGATACAGTTTAAGACTAATCTCTATTCCCTATTGACTAAGGTGATAAAACTTTGTACCTCACTAAATTCTGAAACTGTTGTAATTGTTGAATAAATTTACCGAATAATTAATGATTAATAATTAATCATTAATCATTAAATAATTCAGGTAAAAAGCCTCCTCACATAGGGGAAAAAAATAAATTTTTTCCTTTTAGTCAATCCTCTCCCTTTTAGGGAGAGGTAATTATCCATTAATGAATTGAGCCACTCTGAAAAAATTATAGAGGCAAGATTCCAATCAAAGTATTGTGCTAAATTTAAAGCTATATCTATATAGATATCTCCAGAAAATAAACTTGCTCTTTATTTAAGATAAGCCAGAGTTGTCAAAGTCACTTACAAAAACATTTTTCGTACTGCTTTGGCCGTGAAAATCTATTCTCTGTTCCCTATTCCCTGTTCCCTATTAGATGCAAAAAATATATATCTTTATTCGCGGCTATGTCTAATAGTAAAATGCCAATACTTGTATAGATAAATTGTATAGAAAGAAGATAATGAATAACATAGAAACTCCAATTTTTCTCAAACGCCAAGACGTAACTTTAGCTTATACACTATTAAGAATAATATTCGGAATAAACTTCTTTGTACATGGTTTAGTCCGAATTGGAAATATGGGAGGATTTATCGAGGCAATGGTAAAGAGATTTCAAGATATAGCACCAAGCTTTCTGATTGTACCATTTGCTGCTTTCGTTACTCCTGTAGAATTAATATCTGGATTTCTAATGATAATAGGGCTACAAACACGCAACGCAATTATCGCAGGTTTTGTATTAATGATGCCATTAATGTTTGGCGTTTGCCTACTTCAAGAATGGGATACAGCCTCATCTCAACTCATTTATTGCTTAGTTTTCTTCATTCTTTTAGCAGGTTGTAGTCTGAATACTATTTCCATCGATAAAATCCTGCGTAATAGAAAATAAACTATAAAAAGACTATAAAAGTAGTTCTTAATTAGTAGATTTAAGTGGTAGATATTAAAATGGAAATTTATTAGTTAAAAATTTTACGACTGCTATATATACAAAGTAAAAACTATAGTGCCACACTAAAAAATGTCAAAATGTCTAAGGAAAGAAATTTTTCAAAAATATATTTTTAGACACCAGTTGACGGCCTTACCCCATTTCCAAATCTTAAAACCTACATCTGCTTTGCTATGCTAGAAGCGCCCTAGTTTAGTAACATTATATTTACTATGCACAGGATATTGACAGGCCAATTGCAGGTAGATCGCTTAACCCTAAAAATTACTGGGTTGCCTAAAAATTTACAAGGTACAAAACTTGTACACCTGTCAGACTTCCACTATGACAGGAAGCGACTTTCTGAATGGCTACTCTCTGAAGCGATCGCCATTACCAACGAAGTCGAACCAGATTTAATTTTACTTACAGGAGACTTTATCACAGATGAACCGACACCTGTGGATGACCTGGTGTTGCGGTTGAAATATCTCGAAAGTCGCGCTGGAGTTTATGCTGTACTTGGCAACCACGATGAAGAATATCCGGGTGCCAGAGATAAAGTCATAGACGCTTTTACTCGAATTGATGTTCCCATTCTACTTAACCAAGTCGTCTATCCTCTGGGTTCCGATTTAGCTCTAGTAGGATTAGAAGACTATTGGTCTGGTAACTTCAAACCAGTTACAGTTATGGAATCTATAAGTAAGACAGTTCCCCGAATTGTTTTATCCCACAATCCTGATACCGCTAAAGTATTACAAAAATTCCGTGTAGACTTACAACTTTCCGGTCATACCCACGGAGGTCAGATTAGACTACCATTCCTCGGACCTCTCCCTCAGTTCCGAGAACCTATTCGTAGACTCATACCCAAATTTTTACGACCTATTGTACCATTTATGGAAAAATGTCACAAAATAGTTGAGTATTGGGAATGGTCTCAGGGATTACATCAAGTTGGAAATAACTATTTATATGTGAATCGTGGTTTAGGAACTTATTTTCCAGGGAGGTTATTTTGTCCGCCAGAAGTTACAGTAATTACATTAGAAACTAATTAGAGTGCATTAAATGTGCTCTATTTTTTTAGGGTACTAATTTTTAGCGATAAATTTGTAGAGGTGGATTTCAACCTAAATATTTAGATACAAGGATTTTTATCTAATTATGAAATCTACCTCAATTTTTTGGTAACAATCATATGTCATATATTTATAAACTGCTGAAAATTTAATATTATATTCGGTTAATAGTTAGCGTAGATCAGGTTGAGGAACATTCGCGGAGCGTCTCCGTTAGAGACTTGCGCAAAAATAAAGTACCAGTCAAACAAGCTATATTCAAGAAATCGCAAAACCTGATTGGTAGATTAATAAACCGCAAGTCCCTTAGCGCAGCTTATCCGCAGGATAAGGATAAAACCCAAAAAAGACAACATATTATCAATGACTATCCAAACTTGAGATAAATTGTGATTAGTAATTGGCACTTAGGAATTATCTGATAGCTTCAAAGTATTTCTTTGTCGAGGGCGGTCTAATATTGTTTCTCAAAAACTTTTCAACCCTTATCTTGAGTAGGGTTGGAGGTAGGAACGTTACATGCAACGTCCGAGAGCGAGAAGTAAAAATAAGAAGAATTAATACGCTTCTGGCTAACAATTATTAAAAAGGTGATTCGGCCTTTTTTAATTACTTAATAATTGAAGTTTCCTCAAGTATAGCATTAATGCATGGTAATTAGTATAATATTGTTTGAGCAAAAATATTAGTTAAAAAATTGCAAAATTCCTGTAAAGATTCACAATTAATCAAACTATCTAAAAAACGTTTTTTTGAGATTTATAGAGATATTTAAACATCCAAAATAAGTTTAAAATTAGTATTTTTGATTGAATAATAATTTTCAAATCAGGAGTCAAAGGAATATAAACAACTCTTCTTCAAAGTTAACTTTATTTATGACTAGATACTTATCAATATAAAGACAGCGATCGCCTAATTGCTTGGGCAAGCAACTTACCAAAACTTATTAAGAAAAAATAGATTTATGGAAGAGTTTATTAGAAAGCTGCTAACAAATTTTGTCGAACTAACTATTTTTTCCCTAATGCTGTCATTGGGACTAAACTTAACCATCAAGCAAGTCACATTATTATGGCGAAAACCTAAAATACTACTCAGTTTTTTATTAGCAGTAGATGTATTAGTTCCTATAGTCACATTGCTGATAGTATTACTATTATTTGATTTGCCACAACCAGTCAAAATTGGTCTAATATTAATGGCAGTATGTCCAGGCGCACCATTGACTACCAGAAAAATAGTCCAAGCAAAAGGCAACTTTCCCTATACAGTCAGCTTTCAGGTAACAGTTTCTCTATTAGCAGTAATTACTGTTCCCTTACTGTTAGCAATTTTAAGTTCTCTATTTCCCCCTGATGTTGATATATTACCCAGACAAGTTGCCGAACAAGTAACATTTGCTCAGTTGCTCCCCATCAGCATCGGTATTGCCATCAGAGAAACATGGCCACAACTTGCTGACGACATGGGAAAACCACTGACAAAAATTGCTAACGTGATGTTCATAGTGTTAGTAATTTTTGTGTTGGTAAAGAGTCTGGATATTGTTCTGGGTTTGAGTTGGTTATCAGTAGTAGCAATTATTTTGATGACAGTTTTATCTTTGGCGATTGGTCATTTATTGGGGGGACTGAGAGAGGATACTCGTACAGCGTTAGCAGTTTTCTGCGCCACTCGTAACCCTGGTTTAGCATTATTAATTGCTAGTTTGAATTTTCCGCAGTTGGAAGTATTGCCAACACTGGTAGCTTATGCGTTAGTGGGAGCTTTAGCTGCTATTCCTTATCTGACCTGGCGCAAGCGTATTGCTGCTCAACGTGCTGAAGCAGAAATGGAAATTTAGTGGAATTTAGGCCAAACAAGGCATTTGGGAGATTATGCTGAAGTCTTAGTGTTTGAGAGCATCGGCAGTATTCATGGTGCCAATGATGCGGACATTTTCAGGGGTACTCAATAACTGTCCACTATAGGAGTAGAAGCAAAGGGCGCAGACATGTATAAATACTCAAACTCAGTCAGGGATTACTTTTTACTTTTGAATGCTTGAATTTGAACTTGCGCGTAGCGCTATACCAGCAAGGGTAATTTTTGCGGGTATTCCAGGAGATACATAAGTTCGACGACAACTTGAGAGAGGTTACGCGGTTAATTTCATCAATTATGAGTACGCAAGTATCCTGACAGAGTGCTGCTTTTTGACAAAATTGCAGGAAGCGATCGGAAATTGTCCACACAATTTTTATTAAGTTATACCATGTCCGGATAAGAGCGTGATGAAAACACTTTTTCCCTATCTCCTATCTTCCCCTCCACCGGAGGGGTTAGGGGTGGGTTGTCTCCTGGCTCCCCTCCACCGGAGGGTTAGAGGTGGGTTGTCTCCTGGCTCCCCTCCACCGGAGGGTTAGGGGTGGGTTGTCTCCTGTCTCCTCCCTAATTATTTATAACTGTTCAACCGGACATGATATTAGATAGATTTTCAGAATAGCGATCGCTAACCATTTAACAAAACAATATCACCCCACTTATATCAAATCCAGTTATACAGTAATCGCATGCATTACTTCCTCTTCATGAGAAATAAATACAAATTTAAAAATTCATGCTCCATAATCCTTTCTTCCTCCTGACTCATGACTCCTCAGAGATACGATAACTAATTACCTGGATTCTATATTAATTCTAGATTTTATCATACTGGCATTTACATTATTTTTCAATTGATGCTCCACCAAAAAAAAAGCTCATTCAACGAACATTCCCACGAATGGAGAAAAGCAAAAGCGCTATATTTTATCGACTGATATCAAATCTACTCGGGTTCGGTATAAAAAAGTGTTCACTTCACGAGCGTCATTGCCAAATCTTTCTAAATTCTCTTCCCTTCCCGCCTCCTGACTCCTGATTTATGACTCCTGACTCCCGATCTAATTACACCAATACTACCGAATTTGATATGAGAAGCAACTTTCTAGAAGTATACTAAGAACCAATTCTAGGAGAACTAGAAAGTTCAATTAGCCAACCAATCAAAGAAGCTTTTTTAGCGATAGGTCAAGCTGTAGAAGTGAACGTAGAAGATTCCTAATTTCTTGCATAGACTCATACTAATCTGGCCACTTCTCAGGCAACATCACAAAAGCAATAGTTATTTTTACGAAGCACCTCAAAGCCGACTTTAGGCTCGATCCAAGCAATTATCAGAACCCGTATCAAATGTCTCTTCTCTTTTGACCCAATTTCATGTTTAATAATATATGGCAGCCAGCTAATCTAGTACAACTTCATCTTAATATCTTAGTAAAGTTGTTCGGTGAAAAACTAATAAATTTGTACTAAATAAAGTCGCAAACTGCTATTAATTTGAGAGGATTTGAAAAGCAAAAAAACAGTTTAAAGATGCTAAAAATTATACCATTTTTTTCATTGAATAGATTGTTTTTGTACATTGCAAAAAAAATCATTCTCATATTGTCTGGCAAAATCTGAAATTTCAACCAATTATTGATTACTAAATCCTAAAATTATATGTTAGAAGCGTGTATATTTTTCACCGTATTATGTGGATTTTTCGGCATCATATTTAAGAAAAATTTGGTGATGAAAATCATCTCAATGGATATTATGAGTACAGGAGTTATTGCTTACTATGTGTTGGTAGCATCCCGAGATGGTGTATTTACGCCTATTGTAGTCACAGGCAAAAATGTTGCTTATTCAGATCCGGTTCCCCAGGCAGTTATTTTAACTGCTATTGTAATTGGATTTTCAATTCAAGCTTTAATGCTAGTGGGTGTGATGAAGTTAGCAAAGGATAATCCTACTCTGGAAACTAAAGCGATAGAAGACAATAATACACCATGACATAGTTGAAGTCAGAAGTTAGAAGTCACAAGTCAGAAGTTAAATTCGCAGCACGGACTAAATTTGAGAGAAGCGAGAATGTTCTAATAGACTTCTCCAAAAATCAAAAATAAAATCAATTATTGTCCATAAATTATCAATGACTTCTCCCTATTCCCTCTTTTCTGGAGATATCTAAATAGTCATAGCAATACTATAACTGATAACTGAAATGACCAATATTACAATTGCCTGGATGGCATTACCATTTTTTGTTGGGTTCCTGATATATCTACTACCCAAACTTTCTCGCTTTCTAGA
>NZ_JAAHGT010000493.1 GCF_010672385.1 Okeania sp. SIO2F4 | reverse complement strand
CAGCCTTTTTTGAGTTAGGCCCATCCTTGTCAGAATGCGCCGATAGATACAAAGGTTTCTGTCGGCGTTACAAACTAAATTTTGAGTTATTATTGTTGTTGGTCATTGCGAGCGGAACGAAGTGGAGAGAAGCAATCTCAAAGCTAAAGATTGCTTCATTACGCTGACGCTCCATTCGCAATGACAATTTCTATATCATGGCTGATAAGAGAATATTGAGTAAAGTTCCCAAAACTAAAGTATCCCCTGGTCAAATTCCCTTACCTTTTTTAGTGGAAAAAATTGTCAAAATCGAAATTCCAGCTATTGCCAAAACAGCGATAGATTTTATTAAAGCGAATCGTTTTCCCCATTATTCTGTGGAGTGGTAGGGGTCGGTTCAGCCGAAAACATTGATATTTCCCCATAAATTAAATAAATCCGCCCCTACACTGGGCTCTCATTCCAAAATCAATAATTTGGGCTAAAGCCCAACTACGAGCGTAATTGTTTGTACGAGCAAGCGTTTAGTTGTAGTTTGGCTTTAGCCCCTTCGCCCACCCCAGACAGTAAGGACAGGAGAAATTATTGGTTTTCGTATTAGCGATCGCTCAAAAGACAGCAGCAGCTTTTCATGCTTATCGACTCCTGACTCCTCCTAAATTCCTGAATTCTCTCCTCTTCCCTCCTGACTCCTCCGCTGCAGCACAAAATTCCCGTAATGTTGCTAGATAGCGATCGCTATCTATTTCTGCCAGGTCATTATGTCCAGCATTTGGTATCAACAGCAGTTTTTTCGGTTCGGGTGCAGCAGCAAATAATTGTTGACTCATGGTTGCAGGTATAGCTTTATCATTCATGCCATGAATAAATAACACTGGCATTTGCAATGATTTCACTTTATTAATAAAATCAAATTTTTGAGTTATTAGTAATTTCAGAGGAAATATCTCAATTCGAGACCTGTACCTATATTTAGCCATGTCTTTGATGGAAGTGAAACAACTTTCAGCTATTAATCCTGCTGCTTTTGGTTGTTGTAAGCAGAGATTAACAGCGATCGCTCCTCCGAGAGAATATCCATAAATAAAAATTTCTTCTGGTGAAAAGCTTTTTTCTTGAGTTAAATAATTCCAAGCTATTGCAGCATCTTCATAAACTGTGGCTTCTGTGGGAAACCTCCCTTGACTATTACCGTACCCCCGATAATCAATCATAAATACCGAAAATCCTAACTGATATAATTTCGCTACCCGCTCGAGATTACAACTTTTTTTCTGAGCAGCCATGTTACCACTGGCACCATGTAGGAAGAGAATTACTTCTGCGTTGGGTTGAGTTTGCGGAATCCACCAACCAGATATTTTTTCTGTCTGGTTGCGAGAAGTTGGAACTGATAACCAAACTTCTTCATAAGGAAGGTTAAAAGCAGCAGGAGTAGCTAACACCAATGATTTAGGTTCAAATATCAATCGGTTTTGCAATAATCTTAGTAACATAAAACCAGAGATATAAATAGTTGCTAAACCTATTAATAGGAATGTTAAGGAAGTCTGAAAAATAGTCATTATTAAAAGTTGATTTTTGATCTACAACAAAGTGGTATATATCTAGCTCTATTCGTGAGAATAAGATTAATACCGAATATTTATTATGTGATTACCCGGTTACCACAAAAAAACCTTGGTTTCTGGATTTGAGTCCGTAGGTTTTGTGATTATTTTTGTCACTTTATCATTATAATTTTCCTCTGTTTGCATATAGATAACAATACTCAACTATGACAGTATTTTTAATGTCATATAGCAATTCTCAAATTTGTCAGATAGACAAGTTGTGAATTTTAGGGAACATGGCATCGGGAAGAGAAAAAAATACTTTACCTGATTATAGTGATCAATTTTTGCTACAAATAAATTTTAGGTTTTAGGTGGTAGGTGGCGCGGTAGTAAGTAAATATTCATGTTGCCAGCATCATAAGTTACAGCAGTTTTGGAGTTAATGAGGTACAAAGTTTTAGGACTTTAGGGAATAGAGAATGGGGAATAGAAATTAGTATTAAACTGTACCTTACCATCCTCACAATTGCTGTAAGTTTCTATTAATACTAGCTTGTTATTTGTAACATTATTTTTTTATGAATGATATAAATACTTGCTTTGTCTTAAGATTCTGATTAGATATTACTGTCAATAATTAAATAGACAGTTGAAATAGTTATAGAGTTAATTTTCTCAATTTTTTGATTTAACAGAATTTGAGCTAACAATTTTTATCATCACCTAAGTTAAAGTTGAATATTAAGTACCTCTGCAAAATTAATTTAACCTTTTTAAGGGAGTAGGCAATAGGGAAAAAAATATACTTGTATGTTTTATAAGTCTTGTATGCTTTGTAAGTAAAGCTAAAATAATTTTGCCTACCTACTTAACTTAAGCAATAAATATACAATCAATTTTTCTTGATTACTTATGCAGTAAAAGAAATGTCGTTTTGATTCGCAACTGTATACTTTATGCAATGTCTAATAATTAATATTTTATTGTTTTCTCTAGTTGCTTTACAGCACGAATTAAACGAATAAAATATGGTCTGACAATATCTCTATTTAGTTCTTGCAACCTAGTTATTTGTGTTTGTAATTGTTCGATTTCATTTGGCATTGATGTATTGTTTGTTGATTGTAAATTATCTTCTTGATTTTGCTGTAAATCTGTAGCTAATTTTTTTAATAATTGTAGTTCTTCTTCAATATCTGAAAATTTAATATTTATTGCTTCCCAGTCTTCTTTTGTAATTGTATTGTATTCAAAATTTGATTGATTTTGAGATGATTCAAGAGTTTGTTCAGTAATTGTTTTTGGTAGTGAGTCTAATTGCTGAAAAACTGAGTTCATGTCTATTCTTAATTCTTCTACTTCATTGTTAGTCTGTTTTTGAATTTTTTCCTCAAATATTTTTCGATTAATTGTATTCAAAAATAATCCCAATGTTATTGGAGTTGCAGCCCACAAAATTTGTTCAAAAAACCACGCCAAACCTGAACCCAAAACTGAAGCCCCTAAAGCACTATATTCTGCTATTTCTAACCACTTAAGCTGACTTTGGGGATTATTTATAACTGTTGATGATGTTTCCCTATTTTCCATAAATCTAGATCCCCATTATATGTGTTCAGTTAAATAATAGATACTACAAATTTTTATCTAGATATTTTATCATAATTTCTTATATAAAATTATCCCTTAACAATTATTCATATTCACTCAAAATAGTTGAGTTTAATCAAACAAATAGTAATATAAGTAAAGGGTATTTCCGATGTGATAGGAACAAGCAATACTATCTCAACAACCATAGCCCTATTACATAAACATTCAGAAATAAAATCAACATGGGTTTAAAAATTATTGAAAATTTTGATAGTAGTTTTACTCTAGAGCCAGATGCTAAACAGACTTTGTTCAGCTTATTAACAAGTGAAAATTTTATCCAACAAATCACCACACAATTACCAGGTCAAAAATTAGAATTTACTGAACTCATGTTTCAGCCAGTTCCTTACAGCAAAGAAACACCAAAAGGAATGCCAAAAGAATTTGAGAAGTATCACGAATCCAGTGATTATCTTATTATCAATGTGCCACCTAATTTCATTTTTAAAGCTAAAATATTTAAACCAAGTCGTCTCTGTGCTATCTATAAAATTACGAGGAATTAATCAACTTTTATCAAAATGGAATTAACGATCGCTTCTCCTGAAACATAACAATATAAAAAATGACCAATAAACAAGAAATAAGGTTTCAAACCTCCCGTTTCCAGGGGATAAAAAAGGAAATTTCAGATTTTCTTGCCTCCGGTTTCAGCGCTATGCTTTATAAACATCTTTCTTAACATAAAACCTAGACATTTAGAGAGAAGTTATATAATTGCCCTTAACTGGATATTTCGAGAGAGTCAACCTATTTAATTAGAGGCTAAACTCCCCCCACCTCCTCATCTCACCACCCCCCCATATCTCTATCAGAAAAGGGTTTTAGGAGTTCCCGATCGGAGATAGGAGGTATTAATAACTGATAACTGATAACTGATAACTGAAATGACTAATACTGAAATACAAATACCAGAATTATCCCAATTAGAATATTTGCCTTATATTGATTCCGAAGGGAATTTACCATTATCTTTACAAGGAAAAATTGGTGTTTATGGAATTTTTGACCAGGAAAAAGAACTACTATTTGTCGGTTATTCTCGTGATGTATATCAGAGTCTTAAACAACATTTAGTTCGTCAACCTAATAGTTGCTATTGGCTAAAAGTAGAAACTATTGAGCGCCCAAATCGTAGTATATTGGAAGGTATAAAAGCAGCTTGGATTAATAAAAATGGCTCCTTACCTATAGGCAATGGTGCAGCAGAAGCAAAGTGGAATCAACCTATAGATGCTAAACAAGAAATGACAGAAGCAGAAAGAGTACAATATGAAGATCCATTAATTGATGAAGTTGCCAAAGAAAAACTACTAAAAAATATAGCTAGGCGAGTAGAAGCTAATATTTTAGAGGTATTAAAAAATCGAGGTTTACAAGAAAATATTCGTTTTAATCCTAAGCTTAAAACGAGTGGTTTATTAGATTTGAAATAGTTAACTAATATCATGTCTGGTTGAATCATTATAAATAAGTAAGTAGAGGGTAGGGAGAATAGAAAAATTTGCAGAGGATAAGTGTTTTGATGTAAGCATTTCCTGCGGAATGCTGCGCAAACAGCTATTAGCAGTCAGCTCTCAGCAATAAAAATGAACTATGTGGTTCGATAGATTATTTAAGGTTAACTAATGGACTTTTACCCATACTTTTAATTCTTTGAAATCTCTCAATTACTTTTAAAGTAATAAAGCTGTTAACGCAGTTCCGACCCAGGAGGCTAGCTAATAGCTGACCCCTGAATGCTTACGTTTTTATCGCGAATTATCCGGACATGATATAAGAAAAAATAAATCAAGATAAATAATCATAAAGATAAATTGCTTCAATTCTAGAAGCAAGTCTTTTTCCTCGCAGAAATTTATCGGTTCAATAGCATTATTTTAGATAAGTTCCTATGCAAAATTAATTACACATCCTAATTTTCCTGTTCCCAGTTAACTGTTCCCTCTCTCAGCTAGGAAATTGATTTTGCACGACTACTTATAGCGTTTCTCAAGTTACTGAGGTACATTTGTTTTTTTTATTTTCTATTCCCTGTTTCGTCAATTACTATTCCCTACTCCCTACTCCCTACTCCCTATTTATTATGAAAATAGCTACTTGGAATGTAAATTCAATTCGCACTCGTCAACAACAAGTTATAGAATGGTTAGAATTAAATTCAGTTGACATTCTCTGTTTACAAGAAACTAAGGTTATTGACCAAGATTTTCCGCGATCACCTTTTGAAGAATTAGGCTATCATACTTATATTTCTGGTCAGAAATCTTACAATGGTGTGGCAATTTTTAGCCGTTCCCCAATGGAAGATGTTAGTAGTGGGTTTGCACCTATTTTAGGTGATGATAAAGTGGGAGATTTTGACATACAAAAACGCTTAATTACTGGGGTAATAAATGATGTTCGTATTCTGAATCTTTATGTTCCTAATGGTGCAAGTGTCGGTAGTGAAAAATATATTTATAAACTTCATTGGTTAAAATTATTGCAAGAATATGTTCAATTGGTTCTTGACAAATTGCCAAATTTATGTATTTGTGGCGATTTTAATATTGTCCCAGAAGACCGCGATATTCATGACCCAGAAGGTTGTAAAAATTCTGTGGGATTATCTGATGCGGAACGCGAAGCTCTACAAGAAATTCTCAAGTTAGGGTTAGTGGATGCCTTTCGCCAGTTTACCAGCGAAGGTGGTCATTATAGTTGGTGGGATTATAGAGCAGCAGGTTTTCGCCGTAATCGTGGTTGGCGTATTGACCATCATTATCTTAGTTTGCCCCTGTCTCAAAAAGCAACAAGTTGTATAATTGATAAGTCTCCAAGAGAGTTAACAAAACCTAGCGACCATGCACCAGTTATTGTGGAATTTTGAAAGAAGGAAGAAGGAAAAAGGAAATTCAAAAGTCAAAAGTCAAAAGTCAATCAATTACAATTAAAGAAAGTCAAAAGTTAAAGTTAAAAGTTAAAAGTTAAAAATCAAAAGTCAAGAAAGTCAGAAGTTAAAGCTAGTAGGGTGGGCAAACATAGAGCAATAGAAAGTAAAAGTCAAAAGTTAAAAGTCAAAAGTTAAAAGTAAGAATTAAAGAAAGTCAAAAGTTAAAGCTAGTAGCAGCGCGTCCAGACTAAAATCGTGGGTAAAATCTCTCCCCTCTCCTTGCAGGAGAGGGGTTGGGGGAGAGGTATTCATTAACTCGCTCTTTACCCACATTTTAAAGCTAGACGCCCTAGTAGGGTCGGCAAACATAGAGCAAAGGAAACTAACCGAACATACTGAATACTGAGTCAATACGCTATCTTAATCTTTTGGCTAGAGTTTTTGATAACTGATAACTTAAATGACGGTTTTTATTTGGTAAATTTTTAGATTGAACTATTAATAGATAACCAAAAGTAATTATGTTTTTAGTAACAGGAGCAACCGGAGGATTAGGTCGCCGAATTATCAGAATATTGACAGAAAAGGAAATGTCAGTCCGCGCCTTTGTTAGACTAAACTCGACCTATTCTGAATTAGAAAATCGTGGAGCTGAAATATTTATCGGCGACTTAAAAATAGACAAGGATATTGACAAAGCTTGTCAAGGAATTGAATATATTATTAGTGCCCACGGTGGTGCGGGTGATGTTCAAGCAATTGACTACCGAGCTAATATTGAACTGATAGATTGTGCGGTGAAAGTTGATGTTAAACATTTTGTATTTATCTCTGTCTTGGGAGCAGAAAGAGGATATGAAGATTAGCCTACTTTTAAAGCAAAAAGAGAGGTAGAAAAATATCTCAAAGCTAGTGGATTGAATTATACTATTTTGCAACCTTCTGGTTTTGCTTCTAATA
>NZ_JAAHGT010000492.1 GCF_010672385.1 Okeania sp. SIO2F4 | reverse complement strand
TTTGATATAACCCCTTAAAAATATTGATATTTATACCAAGCGTGATAAGTGTTTTCTACAAATAGCTAGGGTATTTCTTAGGAGTCAGGAGTTATATCATGTTCGGATGAACAGTTATAAATAATTAGGGAGGAGTCATTTCAGTTATCAGTTAACAGTTATCAGTACCTCTGCAATAAGGAGGCTTGAAATATGGAATATTCTCTTTTCTCTTGGTCGATTAGATATGGCGAGGCTTTCTCGCCATCTCTCGATCGCTTTTTATCCCCTTAAAAGGGGAGGCTTGAGACCACAATTTTTCGGTCAGGAGTCAGGAGTCAGGAGAAAAGAATGTATTAGGAGAAAGAAGTGTTTTTATCACTAATTATCCGGACATAGTATGAGGAGTCAGAATGAATAGGTTTGATACATTTTTTTGTGTCCTAAATTATCTTTTTCGTCAAATAAAAATTTCCGATAAAATCTTTTAATAGTGTTTATTATTCGTAACATTCTTTTTTCATGCATGGTATTATATCAAATCCGGTTAATTCGGTATAAAAAAATGTTCACTTCACGAGCGTCATTGCTAAATCTTTCTAAATTCTCTTCCCTCCTGACTCCTGAGGACTTATCTAATTACACCAATGCTACCGGATTTGATATTACTGATAATCCTCACAAGTGCTAAAATGAATTAAGGTTGAAAGTAACTCCCAGAATTGACAAAGAGGATTCATGAAGTCAGCACTCAGAAGTCAGAAATAAAAATTAGTGGGATATTGAAACTCGCCACTAATTTTAATCCGCTCAAATGAAATTTATAGCGGGCTACAGATGAAGTCAGAAGTTTGAAGTGTGTTAGCTCCGCATTCCGCAGGAAAGTCGGAACTAATTCTTAATTAGTTAAAAATTACTGAATCCGAAGACTGAACCTTTAGGAAAAATTTACGCATTCTGACTTTTAACTTGGCTTTTAGGAGTCTTAAACTCTATTTCAACGCCTAGGAAATAGAAAGTAAAATTTTCGGGCAAATTTGCTGAAAAACTTCTGAGGGATAACTTCCTATGTCTGACGGGAGAGTACAGCGATCGAGACTCTTTTACTTATTACTAAAAATTAATAATTTTAGATATGACATATCAAGAAAAATCAGAAAACTTAACTCCATCTAATTCTATTACAGCTATTAATATAATTGAAGATTGTACCAATAAAATTTTGGCTCATATTTTCGATCCTAATATTATTCAGTTTCAAAATAACTCAGATATTCTGAGTGTCAGAGAAAGTCAACTACTAGCAACAGCTATTGAAGATTTACAGATTAACTACAAAAGACAGAAATTATCACTTCTTCAAACAGCGAATATAGATTTTATTCTTGGTCGAGATAATTATGCTAATAGTCAAATAGAGCCAGCATTAACACATTTTAAAAAGAGCAGAGCAATATGGCAAAATGGCACAAAAATTTTACCTGGAGAAATAGCAACTCAACAAAGGAATAATCAACTAGAAAAATTAGGTGCAGTCCAGTTCCATATAGGATTATGTTACTATCATTTAGGCACTTTAAATACCCAGTCAAAACCAAAAAATAATTATTGGCAGCAAGCAAAAGATAATTTCCAGCAAAGCTTAGACTTATTTAGTCAAATAGATCGGCAAGAGATAGTAGCTAAATTTATTAGTAAAAAAGGAGAAGTTCTAAAAAAATTAGAAGCATGGAGCGATTTATATAACCTTGCTCAACAGGCTTTAGATTTACATCTAACTTATGGTAAAGAAGAGCAAATTGCTCAAGATTACGGATTTTTAGCTGAAGCTGCAATGCACGAATCAAAATGGGCACATGCTAGTCAATTAGCAGAGTTAGCAGTTGCCATTCAAAATCAGTCTCTGGGAGAAACTCTAGAAATTGGGGAAGCTGAGAATTCTTACCTCTCAATTTTAACTGAATCTCAGCAGAATTTGAATGAGTGGCAAGCTACTATTAATCAACTAGAAAAAGCGCGACTGCAAACCAACCCACACCATGATTTGCAATCTTATATTTCCATATTAAAAGCATTAAGAAAGCTTTATTTTGAACAAGACGAATATGAAAAATCTGCCCGAATTAAAGAAGAACAATTAAAAATTGAGTATCAGTATGGGTTAAGAGCTTTTGTAGGTATAAATCCATTACAAGCACAACAAGATTCTAATGGTAGTGCCATACTTGCTAGAGAAATTGAAGCTTCCGGTCGCTTAGAAGATGTTAATAAATTAGTAGCAAGAATCAAAAGTAAAGAGCATCAACTAATAGTAATATATGGTGCATCTGGTGTGGGTAAGAGTTCTTTACTTAATGGGGGCTTAATACCTGCTTTACTCCAAGAAAAATTAGACGATAATCAACTAATTCTACCCATACCACTGCAAGTTAATACTGATTGGATTAGAAATCCTGACCCCACAACTTGGAATCTGGAATATGTACTAGAGACATTGGTTAAAAACAATCAAAAAAATAATTTAAAAGTATTAATTTTAGACCAGTTTGAAGAGTTATTTACTGTTTGTCCAACAATAACTCAAAGATTGCCACTTTATCAATTTTTGCGTAATTGTTTAAGTTTAAATTCTGTCAAAGTAATTTTATCCATTCAAACAGATTATTTACATTATTTATTAGAGTGGGAACGCCAAACAAATTTAGAAGCAGTAATTAACCATGAAATTTTATCTAAGGAAACTCTTTACTACATAAATAATTTTTCAGCAAATCATACTCAAGAAATAATCAAAAAATTAACTGAAATCACTCAATTAAATTGGGAATCAGATTTAATTGAGCGAGTGGTAAAAGATTTGAGTGCGACAGAGAATACAGTACGTCCAATTGAATTACAAGTAGTAGGTAATCAACTTCAAACAGAAGAAATTTTAAATATTAAAAAATACCAGAAGCTAGGAGATAATCCACTGCAAAAATTGAAGCAAAAATTTTTAGATACAGCCATTAAAGATTGTGGTTTTCTCAATGAAAGAACAGCCACACTCGTCTTATACTTGTTAACCAATGAAAATGGTACTCGTCCTCTCAAAACTTCTGTTGAATTAGGATCATATTTGTCAACACAAACCAGTAAAATAGATTTAGTTTTAGATGTATTAGTTGCCCAGGGACTTGTTTTACTACTGCCAGATTTACTAGAAAATAATTATCAATTAGCCCATGATTATTTAATTCCATTAATTAGGGAACAGGAAGGAGAAAAATTAATTGCTGAATTGGAGTTAGAAAGAGATTTAGCACAACATAAATTGCTCCAAGAAAGACCTAATAATTTTTTTGATCAAGCAATTGCTTCTATGTTTAGATGGATGCGAATTGATTAGATAATTTATTTTGAACTAAAAAGTTAACCATTGAATATATATAGCAATTATCATACTGGTGAGGTAGAAAATTAGTTAATGGTAAACAAGTAATGATTTTTTCACTTTACCTCCTGACTATGAAATTGATTTAGCAACCAATATCCTTACCGAATAATTAATAATTAATAATTAATAATTAATAATTATTAATTAAATAATTCACCCTTTAAAGCCTCCCCAATAAAAGGGAAAAAGCGGTCGGAAAGCGGAGCATTCCGAAGGATGGGATGGCGAGGTTTCCGTTCCCTCCGGGACGCTACGCGTTTCATGTCGCTCCGCGAAACGCCATATCCAATCGACCAAGAGAGCGGTCGGAAAGCGGAGCATGACCTTAGGATGGGATGGCGTTAGCGGAGCGGCTCTGCAAGAGCGGGTCTCCGTTCCCTCCGGGACGCTACGCGTTTCATGTCGCTCCGCGAAACGCCATATCCAATCGACCAAGAGAGCGGTCGGAAAGCGGAGCAGTCCGTAGGATGGGATGGCGAGGTTTCCCGAAGAATGCAGAGCCGCTCCGCAATTCAAGTCGCTCCGCGTTTCGGCTGTCGCCGACATGAAAAACGCGCGTTGTGCGGAACGCGAAACGCCATATCCAATCGACCAAGAGAGCGGTCGTTTGCGCCGTGAGACGGCGCGGGGTCGCACCCCTTTGTCAAAGGGACATCTCTTCTAAAGTCTTTTAATCACACTTATTATTCGTAACATTCTTTTGTCAAATTGGTATTATACTAACCATCCAACTTTTAGCAATTTGGGATTTAACCCCGGTTGAAAAAAGTGATTATACTACTTTGAAAAAAGAATGCTACAAAAAGGTACATCTCGATCATATAGCAATCCTATTTTATTCCTGTCAAAAATCTTACTGCTTTTTAGGGAACAGGGAACACTTAACTCTTAACAGGTAAGAGCTTCAGTTTTTGTATTTACTTTTTGATTACTCGCAACCTATGCGTGGATTGCTATATATGCTGAAAAATAGCTGCTCCAGTTGATTTTAGATAGCTATATCTATCATTTTCCCCTTCTATCCTATATAACTAAAGCCTTCGTTCTTCTTCCTTACTTCTACCATTTGCAACAAACATTAATCAAATCGTTATTAGGCAAGTCAGTTCTAATAAATAAGAAAAAAAAGTGTATTTCACCCTTGTTTATAAACGCTATAGCATTTATATTTTGGTTGTGTATAAAAGATTCTATAAAAAGGAAATAAGGGTAAAAGTTTCAGTTTTTTTATAGTAATTATTTATCTTAAGTTAATGTTGAACTCAGTTTAATTTAAGGTATGTAGACCATTCTTAAAAAAGCGGTTAGCAGTCAGCAATCAGCAGTCAGCAAGATTATTTTTAATCAGTTATTAAGGGGATTTCAACCCCGACTCAACAATCCTGCTTATAGAAACAGGGGATTTTAACAATCGCTCAAAAAGCTGAAGGCCGAAGTTACGACCCAGGAGGCTAGCTGTTTGTGGAGCATTCCGGTACGGAAATGCTTTTAGCTAATAGCTAGTTAAAATATCAAACTTCTTAATATAGCAGTTTGCCGATTAAGTTATACCAAATTGATAAATGTTTGCTAAAAATAGCTAGGCTATTTCTTATAAGTCAGGTAGTGGAGCCGTCGGTAGGGCGACGTACAGGAGTGAGAATGAATAGGTTTGATACCATTTTTTATGTCGTAACTTATCTTTTTTATCAAATAGACATTTCCGATCGAGTCTTTATAATAGTGATGATTATTCGTAACATTCTTTTTTCAAATTGGTATTATATCATTTTCGATTGAAGTATCAACCTGCTCAAGTTATTTCAAGCAGCTTAGTTTATTTGATTGATTGATGATAATTTCACACCATCAGGTATTTTGACCAGGGGAGGATGTCAATTTTATCAACTGATTTAGTATTAAATATACTTTTTCCAGACCCACGGTTTGGGAATATCTCAACATTAAGTACGACTTCATAGAGAATTTATTTAATAAATAATTAATAACTAAATTACCAGGGCAACTACCCTAATTTACTTTATCTACTTTATCAAGTTTAAATCTGCTATATTTTCCATGATTTTTAGAGTAATAGATTTATGTCTACTAACTATCCAAAACTAAATTATGAAGTCGGAATTATTCTGCAAGTATAGCATAATTTTTAGCTAATTTTTGCTTGTTTATTACTGATTTAAATAGCTTATGAAAACACTAACTAAAATCATCATTAATACTACTTTATTTGCCAGCTTGGGTTTGAGTGCTGTGTTAGCCAAAGCTGGTAATTTAGATAACTTTAAATTTCAATATTTTCATCTCACACAATATCTCAATAATCAAAATAGAGGACTCCAATATGTTCAAGCACAAAATCTCGATCTTGACCCTCAGAAATATAGTCGCATTAATTTAGCTCAACTTTTAGATGGCGGACCGCCCAAAAATGGTATACCTTCTATTGATAATCCCAAATTTGATACTGCTAAAACAACAGCTTTTTCTGCTAATGAAACAGTAATTGGTATCGAAATAAATGGTGAGGCAGTTGCTTATCCTTTTGGCATTATGAACTGGCACGAAATTGTTAACGATACAATAGGAGGAGTTAATATTACTGTGACTTATTGCCCTCTCTGTGACACCATAGTAACATTTGAACGTGGCAGTAAAACTTATGGAGTTTCTGGCAAACTTTATCAAAGTTGTTTGGTGATGTATGACCGTGCCAATGATACTCTTTATGCTCAACCTTGGGCTATTGGTATTATTGGTCAAGATGTTAATCGTAGTTTAAAGAGAATTCCTGCTATTAAAACTACTCTTGGTGCGTGGTTGGCAGCACATCCTAATAGTAAAATTCTCTCTACAGATACAGGTCATAAACGTGACTATTTTAATTATCCTTACGGTAGCTACTATACCGATAAGATGTTAATTTTTCCTGTGAGAAATAAAGGGAAACTTAGGGAACATCCTAAGTCTATTATTAGCTATGTTTGGGAATCAGATGGAGAAACACCTCAAAATTATTTCTCTGGTAGTAGTGTTCAATTTTTACATTCAGAAATGAAGCAATTAGGGGAAAAAATTGTAGAGTTTAATGGGCGAAAAATTCGCGCTAAATGGGATGGTCAAATGGAAACTGTTATTGTTGAAGAACTTGATAGTAAGACTATTCCTAGTTCCACTGCTTTTGCTTTTGTTTATCCTGCATTTTTTGGAGAAAAGTAGTCATTTCAGTTATCAGTTATCAGTTATCAGTACAGACCGCTGAAACTGGTGGCTTGAAAATCGGAATTTTCTTTTTTATGCTCTTAAAAGGGAAGGCTTGAGACCTAATTTTTTGTCAATTATCAACAGAATTTTTCGCTAAAGAAGTAATAATAGGTAGTAAGGAACAGGGAATAGGGAAGAGGCAAGAAGACGCAACTATTTACCACTAATTTGACACTCCCCGCACTCTTCGTGACGGGGATTCTTGGCTCAACGACTCACCATCACTTGACAGGCCAAAACCAACCAAGCCAGAGGGCGTGTCTCCACAAGCGTTGTAAGTTCCGGTGTGCCCCACCGTACATAGTGCTTTTTGTAGGATGTTTCTTGCAGCATTTACATCTCTATCTTGTACATACCCGTATGG
>NZ_JAAHGT010000491.1 GCF_010672385.1 Okeania sp. SIO2F4 | reverse complement strand
TCCAATCGACCAAGAGAAGAAATAATATTTCCTGATCTTCAATCCTCTCGGTTAAAACCCGAGGTAATTATCAATTATCCATTATCAATTATCAATTAATGAACTTGTAGTACCTATCTTCAAGGGCAATATGGTTTAGAAAATATTTTTTTAGCAGTTCCCTATTTGTTAAGGAAGTGAGGGAGTTGGAAAAGTGTTATGTAGAAGCAGGTTATATAATATATGTTTATAATTCTATAATTACTTCAATATTCAATCTCCCCACATCTTCATCTCCCCATCTGTCCCAACTATATAATAAGTATTCAACCGGATTTGATATAAGAGACAGACTTGACAGATGTAGAACATTCTGCATTGATTAATTGTGAACAGGATATGCGTCAAAGTATAGAGATGGCACAGAAAATATTGAATATTTAGGTTTGTCTCTCTACAAGCATTTCTGATTTTCAAATTAAGAGTTATTAGAGTCTTTTCTCATAGTTAAATTTTAATTTGAAATTGGTTAATCATTTAACTGGTCGTGGGCAGGTTTAATCAACAAAAAGATGAGTCTACCCAATGGCGTTTATTAATGATTTCATACACATAAGGAAATCTGGAGATGTCAACAGAAAATCAGAGTTTAGAAACAGAAACAAATATTAATTTAGGGCATGATAATGAAAGCATTGGAGAAGAAAGTGTTGAAGATATAAATAAAACTCGTCTACTACTTACTTTATGGGATTTAGGAGGAGAAGGAGAAACAGCTATAGGAGTAAAAAAAAGTGAATTAACTACTAGAGTTAAACGGAAAAAATACGGTAAAAAAATAGGTAAATATCAAGGAGTATATGAGGAATTAGAAAAATTAGGAGCAATTAGAATTGAGGTGAAAAATAGAGCAGTATTAGTTTTTATTACAGATATAGGTAAGCAAATATTGGGAAAGGGTTTACAAAATCCTGATTTTAATTTTGAAGGAACTGTCGTAGCAACAAGGTTAGCAAATACACTTTTGAGATGGATAAGAGAAATGAGTAGTCAGGAAAATTTGGAAATGGAAATGGAATCAATGACAATTTCTGAAGGGACTCTATATGAAGGTGAATTATGATCGATTTATATAGTAATTTTCAAATTGGTGAGATACATAAGTTGGGGATTTTAGGGAATAGGGAATAGAAAAAAAAATAGTGTATCTCATTAATATAAGAACTGATATAGAAGCAAGATTATAATTACCTTGGCAAAATTAATTTAACATTTGCTGGAGATAAGAAATAGGGAACACCGCAACTGAGAAAAGATAATCTACCTGAGTAATATATATACAAATAATTTTGCTCGACTACCGATTGATTGAATCAAATAATTTTACAACACTTGATTTTTGACTGA
Organism: Okeania sp. SIO2F4; assembly: GCF_010672385.1. Lineage (GTDB taxonomy): Bacteria > Cyanobacteriota > Cyanobacteriia > Cyanobacteriales > Microcoleaceae > Trichodesmium. Next base: position 5,693 of record NZ_JAAHGT010000491.1, on the reverse strand, counting down.
CATAGATAACAATTAGTAGTCCCTAAGACGACTAGTGGTCTGTCAAGATTGATGTGAGGGATAAGCTATTAAATTTTCTCCTTTGTCTACTTTCCTCCCTTGTCTTCCTTCCCTTGTCTGAACCCATCATTTGAAAATTGACAAACCACTAGTACATTATCACGCCTGTCAAATTTAGTCCCTACTGCAAATTTATGGCGCTTTTCATTAAATAGAATACAGAGATTTTGGCTTAAAGGCACTTATGCTGAGGACAGAAGCGGTGCAATCCCGCGGGGTGCGTAAGATGCAAGCGGTGCGACCCCGCGACGACGTTAGCGCACTTCGAAACTCCTCTGCAAGAGGCAAGTCGCAAGCGGTCGGAACCCGGCGAGGTCTCCTCGCCATGGGAATGCTGACCAAGAGAGGGAATGTGCACTCCTGTGAGGGAATGCTGACCAAGAGAGGGAATGCGCACTCCTGTGAGGCAGAAGCAATGCAAGTCAACATTTTGGAAAACCGCTATAACTTTTGACTTCTGATACCATTTCTCTGTAAGAATCCACTTAATAGACATCTGCGGAAAATAAATAAACCTTTTAGTTATATTGGCTAAAGAAAAAAAAGTCACCAGAAAAAAGAATTTTTTCTGCCTTTTTCGTAAAAATATCTTATCTGTTCCCTGTTCCCAGTTAAGTGTTCTCTACTATACCCAAAAAATCTATATCTTTTTCGCAGAGGTCTAATAATTCTTACCCAGACCTGAATTTGACTGAGAGTTATGATCTTTTATCAAGTGCAACTTGATGGAGAAATGGTATGAGGTGTTTCGCTTCGCGACATGAAACGCGTAGCGGTGCGTAGCACTATCGCCACTCTGAAGACTTTATCTAAAATCTAAAAACTGTAACTTCAGCAATTAACAATGAACAATTAATAATTAATAATTACCCCTTCTTAAAACGGAATTGATTGACTAAAAGGAAAATTTTTGAAGCCTCCCCTTGGATAGGGGAGGCTTCAAGGCGTGAATTGTTGAATGAATAATTAATTGACTATCAACTAAGATGAAGTTGAGCAATACCACTCTGAAGACTTTATCTAAAATCTAAAAACTGTAACGTAATAGTTTAATGAATCATCAATCAAAATAAAATTAGGTCATTTGTCTGGAACAATGCACTTAATAATTCCTTACCGAAAAATTGTGGTCTAAAGCCTCGCCTTGGATAGGGGATAAAAAGCGGTCGGAAAGCGGAGCATGACCTTAGGATGGGATGGCGAGGTCTCCGTTCCCTCCGGGACGCTACGCGAACTTCGAAGCTTTGCGAAGCGCAAACGCTTGCCTCCAATCGACCAAGACAGCGGTCGGAAAGCGGAGCATGACCTTAGGATGGGATGGATGGGTGACCTAACCATATCCAATCTCCCCTTGAGAAAACAGAATATTCGCCAAGGTCAAGCCTCCTTATTGCAGAGGTACTGAATTGCGCAGTTCCGACCATAGGAGGCTAAATGATAACTGAAATGACCCAGACCTGAATTTGATTGATAGTTATTCTCTTTTATTAAGTGCAACTTTATTGAGAAATGTTATGACTTCTGACTTCAGCTATATCAGCCTCTTTTGACAAACTGTACTTGGTATGTATGAATAATTATAAAAACTGCATAAAATTATGTTTGAGGATTTAGTATGGTTATAACTATTACCACTTTTGAATAAAAAAATTACAATTATTATCCCTAAAATTAATATGAATTTGACTAATACATTGATTACTAACAGCCTTTGGCAATTTTGGATTGACCGTGGCGGCACATTCACAGACATAGTTGCTAAAGCTCCTGATGGTAAAATTATTATTCATAAATTACTATCAGAAAATCCAGACCGCTACCCCGATGCACCAGTTCAAGGAATTAGAGAAATATTAGGAATTTCTCAAAATGAACCTATACCTTCAACACAAATAGAAGTAATTAAAATGGGTACAACTGTTGCGACTAATGCTTTATTGGAAAGAAAAGGCGATCGCACGGTTTTAGTCATTACTAAAGGTTTTAAAGATGCTCTGAGAATTGGTTATCAAAACCGCCCTAATATTTTTGCTAGGCAAATTATTTTGCCGGAAATGTTGTATGAAAAAGTTATTGAAGTTGAAGAACGTTATACAGCGAAAGGTGAAGAAATAATCCCACTTCAAACAACGGAATTAATTTCTCAATTTGAAACAGTATATAAGGAAGGAATTAGAAGTTGCGCTATTGTATTGATGCACGGTTATCGTTACCCGAAACACGAACAAAAAATCAAAGAAATTGCTCAAGAAATTGGATTTACTCAAGTATCTGTTTCTCATGAAGTTAGTCCTCTAATGAAATTAGTTAGTCGGGGAGATACTACTGTAGTTGATGCTTATTTATCACCAATTTTACGACGGTATGTTAATCAAGTTAGTAACTCTTTAGGCTTTTTTGATAAGTCGGGAAAAGAGAAAATATCTCCCCAGCAAAATTCCACCGAATCTACTTTTGAAAAAGAAGAAATAGAAGGTGAAGTGGGAGAAGGAACAGATAATCAAACAGATTTAACTTTAACTTTTCAAAAAGGTCTTTTAAATAGTCGCAATATTTCAGAAAGACAGCCAGTTAAACTAATGTTTATGCAGTCGAACGGCGGTTTAACAGATGCTCAAAAATTCCAAGGCAAAGATAGTATCTTATCCGGACCTGCTGGTGGAATTGTTGGAGCAGTTCAAACAAGTAAAATGGCAGGTTTTCATAAAATAATTAGTTTTGATATGGGAGGTACTTCTACTGACGTCGCTCATTACGCCGGAGCAGTAGATAAAACAATAGAATATGAACGAGAATTTGAAACAGAAATTGCTGGAGTAAGATTACGAACTCCGATCATGTCGATACATACTGTAGCTGCTGGTGGAGGTTCAATTTTATTTTTTGATGGTGCTCGTTATCGTGTCGGACCTGAATCTGCAGGAGCAAATCCCGGACCTGCTGCTTATGGAAAAGGCGGACCTTTAACAGTCACAGATTGTAATGTAATGGTGGGAAAAATACAGCCAGAATTTTTTCCTAAAGTCTTTGGTAAGGAGGGAAATTTACCTTTAAATTTGGAGATTGTTCAAGAAAAGTTTACTCAGTTAGCAGCAGAAATCGGTAATAGTAAAAAACCGGAAGAGGTGGCAAATGGATATTTAGCTATTGCTGTGGAAAAAATGGCAAATGCGATTAAAAAAATCTCTTTGCAAAAGGGTTATGATGTTTCGGAATATACTCTTTGTTGTTTTGGCGGAGCGGGAGGACAACACGCTTGTTTAATTGCTGATGCTTTGGGAATGAAACAAATTTTTATTCATCCTTACGCCGGAGTTTTATCTGCTTATGGGATGGGATTAGCAGATATTCGAGTGATGAAGGAAAAGGCGGTTGAAAAAATACTAACTTCGGAATTATTATCAGAATTGAAGGAAATTTTTACTAAGTTAGAAATTGAAGCAAAGCAAGAGTTAATAACAGAAAATTATTCGTCGGAAAATTCAGATTTAGAATCTACATTTGATAAGCAAGATACTGCTGTTACATCTTTGTCAGAAACTGAAGCTAAACAAGAATTAATATCTGAAAATTTTTCCTCAGAAAATCAAGATTTAGAATCTACAACAGATTTAATTTCAGAAAGGAATAATTTTGATAAGCAAGATACTGCTGTTACATCTTTGTCAGAAACTGAAGCTAAACAAGAATTAATATCTGAAAATTTTTCCTCAGAAAATCAAGATTTAGAATCTACAACAGATTTAATTTCAGAAAGGAATAATTTTGATAAGCAAGATGCTTCTGTTATATCTTTGTCAGAAACTGAAGCTAAACAAGAGTTAATATCTGAAAATTTTTCCTCAGAAAATCAAGATTTAGAATCTACAACAGATTTAATTTCAGAAAGGAATAATTTTGATAAGCAAGATGCTTCTGTTACATCTTTATTATCCAAAGTTCACCTCAAATATCAAGGCAGTGACTCAACATTAATCATAGACTTTTCCGAAAATATCTCCACAATGAAAGCCGAATTTGAAACAGCTCATCAACAAAGATATGGATTTATCATGGCAGAAAAATCCTTAATAGTTGAAGCAGTTTCCCTAGAACTTATTCAGCAAATGGAAACCCCTGAAGAAACAGAAAAATCTCCCACTAAAAAATCTCCTACAACTCCAGTTACAACAACACAAATTTACACCGCCGGAAAATGGCATGATACTCCTATTTATCTACGAGAAAATTTACAACCAGGAGACAAAATTAATAGTCCGGCCTTAATAATTGAAAAAACCGGAACCAATATTATCGAACCTGGATGGCAAGCAGAATTAACTACCAAAAATCACCTCATTTTAACCCGCAGCAAAACCTCAGAAACTAAAACAGAATTAACCAGCAAGTCTCCAGAAAAAAATTCAACTTCAGCAGACCCAGTAATGCTAGAAATATTTAATAACCTATTTCGAGCGATCGCCGAACAAATGGGAATTACATTACAAAATACTAGCTCTTCAGTAAATATCAAAGAAAGACTAGATTTTTCCTGCGCTATTTTCGATAAATACGGTCAATTAGTTGCCAATGCTCCTCACATTCCTATACATTTAGGTTCCATGAGCGAAAGTGTTAATGCTGTAATTTCTGAAAAAGGCGATACCCTTAAACCAGGAGATGTTTATGTTTTAAATAATCCCTACAATGGTGGCACTCATCTACCAGACATTACAGTTATTACTCCCGTATTTCCTACTCTACAAAAACCAAAAGATTGTTCTTTCATTGCAAACCAGGATTTGCAAAAAAAGAACAATAATACTTTTCCTGAAAATAATTCCACTGATGAAATTTTCTCAGATACAAATATTGGTTTAGACGATAAATTTATTACTCAAAAGTGGAAGTCGGCAAACCTTCATAGCAATGCAAATTTGATTTCCCAGAATCAGACAAATATTTGTCTTCAAACTAATTCCACTGATGAAACTTTCTTAGATACAAATATTGGTTTAGACGATAAATTTATTACTCAAAAATGGAAGTCGGCAAACCTTCATAGCAATGCAAATTTGATTTCCCAGAATCAGACAAATATTTGTCTTCAAACTAATTCCACTGATGAAACTTTCTTAGATACAAATATTGGTTTAGACGATAAATTTATTACTCAAAAATGGAAGTCGGCAAACCTTCATAGCAATGCAAATTTGATTTCCCAGAATCAGACAAATTTTCTCCTAAATACTTTTCCTGAAAATAATTCCAATGAAGAAACTCTATCCAATACAAATATTGGTTTAGGGGATAAGTCTATTACTCAAAAGTGGAAGTCGCCAAACCTTCCTAGCAATGAAAATTTGATTTCCCAGAATCAGACAAATATTTTTCCTGAAACTAATTCCACTGATGAAACTTTATCGAATACAACTCTTGGTTTAGGGGATAAATCTATTACTCAAAAGTGGAAGTCGGCAAACCTTCCTAGCAATGCAAATTCGATTTCCCAGAATCAGACAAATACTTTTCCTGAAACTAATTCCACTGATGAAACTTTATCGAATACAACTCTTGGTTTAGGGGATAAATCTATTACTCAAAAGTGGAAGTCGGCAAACCTTCCTAGCAATGCAAATTCGATTTCCCAGAAT